>NZ_JAGPYL010000048.1:0-44867 GCF_018070095.1 Micromonospora sp. U56 | reverse complement strand
ACTCATGACGATACGTCTGGCCGGCCAGGCGGTCCGCTGGACCAACGCCACCGAACGCGAAGCCGCACTACGCATCGACGCCGAACGACTTATTGCAGCGTAACCACTCGGTTACCCGACGGTCTCTTAGAGCAGCGTCCCTGAAACCGATGGCCCGCATGAACCTGGCGGCAGCGTGTTCGGCTTCCTGCCACAACGTCTGCTGCCCGGGGTGCCAGGTGTCCGCCACATCACGAAGCTACCTGCCCTCGGCACCTGCACCTATGGCCTTGCGGGCTCTACCGGGGTCAGCTCCGCCTGAAGACTGGATCTGGAATCTAGCCAAATCTCCGTGCTTCGGAGCTGACCCGGATCGGGGCGGCCCATCCACTGTGGGCGCGCCGTGCGGATGCTGGGTCTTCCTGCGCCGGCCGGCCTGCCGGAGCTGACCCCTTTCGGCCCCACGGTCCGACCCCTTGATGGTCCTCGCTCTCCAGGGCGCAGTGTGGGTCGGCGCTGGTCCTCTGAGGCTCCGCATCGTACGTTCGCGCCGGCCGCCGATGCGCTCGCTGCTTTCTGCTGGCAAGCTGCTCGGTTGAACGGCGGTTCGTGCCATTCGCCGCCGCGCTATTGCCTGGATCGGCAGGCTAGCCTCGTTGGCAATCGCCGAGCTGGAGGTTGCCATTGACCACGTGGAGCCCGCGCCGGCGTCGGGCGGTGGTCGTCGTGGTGTCGATGGTCGCGGTGGCCGCGGGTGTGGTCACGACCGCCTGGGTCCGGCGCACCGCGTCGCCCTGGCCGGCCGTGACAGGCACTCCGTATGAGATACCGCTCGGATCGGACGGCTGCCCGGTCATCGAGGAGCGGCGCCAGTTCGTCGACGCCCACGGTCCGCTGGTGCCGCCCGGCGCAACGGAGGTTCTGCTATGCACGACGCCCACGGCGCTGCACATCCCGGGCCGCAGGGTTGCCGATCCGCCGCGTCAGCGGGTGCTGCACGCCGGGGCCACCGACTTCGTCGCCCTGCTCAACCGACTACCCGACCGCAACCAGTCCTGGCGGCACTGGCAGCAGCGACACAGCGGCTGGTGGCCCGATGCCGCCCCAGAGCCGATGGGCGAAGCCTGCCCCATGATCGGATACACCCACCAGCACTCGTTCGTGCTGCGCTACCCGGACCGGCCACCGGTACCGCTGATCTACACATGTGGCGGCCAGGCGGGTGGCATCACGTCGGGCACTCGGACCCGAATGGATGACACCAAGCCCCACCTGGTGAATGAGTTCCTGAGCCGCCTCCAGCGGCATTGATCCGCTTTGCTGATCGTCGTGATCCGGACCGGACGAGACGCCTCGCGACCTGCGCCGGGACCTGTCATCGATAGTCCAAGAGGGAGACGGGGGGGGCGCCCGTTTCCCTCGATTCAGCAACTGGCCCACCACAATCAGCTCACTCAGGCCGCGGCGCGGTCGGTGAGTGGGCGGCGACGCAGTGCCGTGTCGGTCAGTGAACGCGGGGGCAGGGGAGCGTTGGGGTTGTACAGGTTGGTTCCGGGCGGCACGATCTCGTCGATCCGGTCGAGAGTCGCATCGTCCAGGGTTAGCGTGGCGCCCTTGAGGAGGTCCTCCAGTTGCGGCATGGTCCGCGGTCCGATGATCGCCGAGGTGACGGCGGGGTGGGCCACGGTGAACGCAATGGCGAGCTGCGGGAGGGTGCAGCCGATGTTTTCCGCGAGCTCGACGAGCTGCTCGGCGACGTCGAGCTTGGCGGCGTTTTCCGCGATCGTGGGATCGAATCGTTCCGGCCGGATTGTGGGACGGCCGGTTGACAGGTCGATGGGCTGGTTCTTGCGGTACTTGCCGGTGAGGAACCCGAAGGCCAGTGGGCTCCAGACCAGCACACCCATTCCGTAGCGCTGGCAGACGGGCAGGACCGAGGCCTCGATCCCGCGCGCCAGGATCGAATACGGCGGCTGCTCGGTGCGGAAGCGTCCCAGGCCGCGACGCTCGGAGACGTGATGCGCCTCGACGATCTCCTCGGCCGGGAACGTAGAGCAGCCGAAAGCGCGGATCTTCCCCTCGCGCACAAGGTCGCTGAGCACCGAGAGCGTCTCCTCGACGTCGGTCGAATCGTCGGGGCGGTGAACCTGGTAGAGGTCGATCCAGTCGGTGTTCAGACGCCTGAGGCTGTCCTCAACCGCCTTGAGGATCCAACGCCGCGAGTTGCCACTGCGATTGCGGCCCTCGCCCATCTGAAAGTGCACCTTGGTGGCCAATACGATGTCATCACGGCGCCCCTGCAGCGCCTTGCCCACGATTTCCTCGGACTCTCCCTGTCCGTACATGTCGGCGGTGTCGACGAAGTTGATCCCCTGGTCCAGGGCGGCGTGGATGATGCGGACACAATCGTCGTGGTCGGAGTTGCAACCATCCTGGAACATCATGGTCCCGAGGCAGTAGACACTGACTTCGATACCGGTTCCGCCGAGGGTGCGATAGCGCATGGTGATGCTTCCCTTACTGGTTCAGCCGTGATTGCATAGCGCGACAGAAGTGTCGATTGCACGGGGAACCCTAGGATCTAGAGTCGGCTCTAGGTCAAGCCGCTACCGTGAACGGTATGGCTGAGGTCACCACAAGTCTGAGCATCGGGCAGGTCGCGAAACGCACCGGCTTGAGCGTGCACGCGCTGCGCTTCTACGAGCACGAGGGACTCTTCGTCAACCCTGTGCGGCGCGGACCTGGCGGGCGGCGCGTCTACCGCCAGGATGACGTGGACTGGCTTACCGTCTGCATCATCTTGCGCGCCTCCGGCATGCCCCTGCCCGCGCTACGCCGATACGCCGACCTCGTCAGGCAAGGAGCCGGCAACGAGGAAGAACGACTCACGCTCCTGCGCGAGCACCAAGCCCACGTCACCACCCAGATCGGCAGACTCGCCGAGTGCCTGGACCTGATCAGGTTCAAGGTCGGGGTGTATGAGGACCTCCTCGACCCGGACAGCGCCGCCGACCACCAATGCCACGCTCCAACCCCTTCGGCACCGGCGCAACCGACCGAGATCCGCATCGGCTACGCGCGGGTGTCGGGCTCGTGAACACGGCGCCGTGCGGGCTGACGCCGCAAGCGATTAGCTGACCCGAGATAAACGGGGAACTCGTGGTGTGGGCGGGGGAACGGACCGACTTCTCCCAGTTGCAGCGGCGGGTCACCGCCGGGACTGACCGCGACGCCCTGGCCAGGAGCCACCCCGCCCACTACGTGGTGTTCGACCTCCTCAGCGCCCCGCCCGGCCTCGACAGCCGCTACGGGCCCGGCAAGCGCGGCTGGCAGAAGTACCGCGCCTACCACACCACCGAGGCCATCATCGGTGGCGTCACCCCCAACCTCAGCGATCCGGAGACACTCCTGCTCGGCCGCCATCTCGGAACAACGCCTCGCGTCCCACTGCCGGTTTACCCGCCGTCGGCTACCCCGCCGCGAGCCGGCCCGCCGCCGCCGTGGCGACCATCCGCGCGTACGGCTCGTCCCGGTCGGGCGAGAACATCACGGTGCCGACCAGATCGCCGACCCGGACCACCGCGACGAGCGTCACGATCGGATCGGCTGCAAGCCTCTCACCCTCGTAGTTCCACTGCTCCTCGCGGACGAGCAGCGCCTCGTCCCCGGCGAAGCCGGTGCCCACGACGGTGAACCTGCGGGGCGCCGGACTTCCGGGCGCGGTCGACGGTGTCGCCGTGCCGGCGCAGGTCGTCAGCACGTGACGTACGTCGTCGAGCGCCCGCGGGCCCCACCCGCCCGCATACCGGTGCAGGTGTTCGTAGACGTACCCGGCCGACCCGGTGGCGTACCCGGTGAAGTCGAGGTCCGCCTGCCGGCGCAGAGACGGATAGTCGGAGCTGCGATAGGCCGCGCACAGGTCGGCCCAGCGCCACGTGTCGCCGGAGAACGGCTCGCTGGGCAGCTGCTTCCGCCACGCACCCGGCCCGAGATCCGCTGGCCGGAGCATGAGGGTGCTCAGGTCCGCCGCGCCGGGGTCGGGCCTGCCGCTGCCGTTCGGGCTCGGCGGGGCGCTCGTTGCCGGGGTCGTCGGGCTCGGCGCCACGCTCGGCGACCCGGTGCCGCTCGGCGCCACGGTCGTCCGGCTGGCGCCGGGGATAGGCGAGCCGTCGCCCGGCCCGAGGTTCGCGGCCCAGCCGGCCCCCGCCCCCGCCACGGCGACGGCGACGACGGCCAGGCCGGCTACGACCGCCTGGCGCTGCGAGCGCTGCCGTCCGCGACGGCGGACCGCCTCGGGGAACGCGAACGGCGCCGGCGGCTGCTGCCCCCGCAGCGGCGCGAACGTGCTCTCGAATCCGTCAGACATTGTGCGCCTCCGAAGGTGTCGCCTCGAGCAGGTTGGCGAGCGCTCGCCGGCCGCGGGACAGGCGGGCCTTCACGGTGCCCTCGGGCACGCCGGTCTCCCGCGCCACGTCGGCCACCGGCAGACCGACCAGGTGGTGCAGCACCAAGGCGGTCCGCTGAGCGGGCGGCAACTGGGCGAGCGCGCCGACCAGCGCGACGCTGTCCGGGTTGGGGCCGGGCACGTCCTGCGGCGGGCCGGCCCGACGGTAGGCATTCAGCGCCGAACGGGCCCGCCGCCAGCGACTCACCGCGACGCGGCGGGCGACCGTCCGTACCCAGGCCTCCGGATCGGCGTACTCGCCGACCGTCGACCACCGCTGCCAGGCCCGGGCGTACGCCTCGTGCACCACGTCCTGCGCATCGGCGGCGTTGCCCGTGAGGGCGTACAGGCAGTCGTAGAGCCGCTGCCTGCTACCTCGGTAGAACGCGTCAAAGCTCTCCTCGCCTGACATGCGTCCCCTCCCTCCCCGCCTGGTCGTACCCCTAGTCACGCCGCACCCCCGCCGGCGGTTGCCTACTGGGCAGTGGTTTCGCTCCGGAGCTCCCGGGGGCGCAGTGTTCCGGAAGCACGGACGCGAAGCACCGCCGTCAGCCACTAGATCTTTCCGCAGGGTGTGACGACCCGGTGCCCGAGAAGATCGGCAACGTCAGCGATGAAGCCAGGATCAAGTGGCGGCCAGTTCCAGAATTCAAAGCCGAGGTAGCCGAAGCCCCACGGAGGGCTCCAGTGCCACTCGTTGAGACCGGCCGACTTGCCGCAGTGCGGGCAGCTCTCGACGCCACTGCCGCCGGCGTACCAGCTGTCGATGCTCTCAGAGAAGCTGGGCCAGTGCTCTTCGTCGTCCTGATCAACGACGGCCGATTGGCAGTGGGGGCACACGATCCGATCTACGCCCATGGAGTAGAACGCCGCCCGTCCCGTGACCACGTTGAGCCCGTTGACCCCCTGACGGTGCATGTGCGCGTAAGGCTGGGTAACGGCGATACCGTAGTCCGGGCCCGGAGCGTAACCAGTGCCACCCAGGATGCAGTCGGTCTGCTCCGCCATGACGATGCCCTGCTCAACCAGCCAGGACAGCACCTCGACCCCCAGTCGGTCCGCCTCCTCGGCGGTCGCCTCGACGTCGGCGATCGTTTCGAACCAGTCGCCCACCGCTGACTCCCCTCGCCCACCGTCAGCCGGACATCCTGACAGACATCCCATGAGCGCAGCGGTCAAGAGCTTCGACCCGGTCATCGTGCGTAAGCGGCAGCGCCGGCTGGCCGGCGTCGACCATGTGGTGTTGTCGTTGACCACACGCGGTCTGACGACCGGGGAGATCGCCGCGCACTTCGACGAGGTCTATGGGGCGAAGGTCAGCAAGGACACCAGCCCGAACGATCATCACCGAGTGCGACGCCAAGTTGGAGCGCTACCGCGTCGCCCTCGACGCTGGTGCCGACCCCGCGGTAGTCACCGGCTGGATCGCGCAGACACAGGCCGAACGCGCCCGTGCGGAAGCGGATCTCCGTGCGAACGCGGGCACCACCCCGCGCCGGATGAGCCGAGCAGAAATCACGACCCTGGTGACCGCGCTCGGCGACATCACCACCGTGCTCCGCGACGCCGACTCCGCCGACAAGGCCGAGGTCTACCGGCAACTCGGACTCCGACTCACCTATCGGCCTGAAACGCAAACGGTGCGCGCTGCATCTCAGCGCGCACCGTGGGGCAATGGTTTGTGTCCGAGGGGCGACACGAACCGAAGCCCCACCGCCGATGATCGTGGCCGCAGTCCTTGAGCTCGCATGGATCTAGCCGCTCAGTGACCTCTTCGGGACGGCAGAAGAGGTCACTGAGCGAAGTCTGTTGCCGGTCCAGCGGCGGTCTTTCCCGACGTAGGTCCTCGGCGTTCATCTGACGCACGAGGCTCGTCGTCATCGACGGCGTGTCGCGTTGGCCGCGAGGTGTTCTCGCGGTGCCAGGCGAAGTAGGCAGCGCTACGGGTGGTGTGGGCGCTTGCTCGCCGCCCTGCCAGCAGTGCCAGCCGTTCATCTAGCCCGGCAGATGTCCCGGCTTGTCGGCGACGATCACGCGCCCGGTGGGGTCAACGGCGATGTATCCAGCCTCGAACGACGCAGGTCGCGAGCACAAGAACTGGTCAAGGTATCTCGGCTGTCGATCACCGTCCCTGCAGGCCGCCCGTAAGCGCCTATGGCTCTAGTTGAGTGCTGTTCGATGCAGTTCAGCACCGGTCGGGGTCCTCCACTGCCCCCAGCCGGCTACCCCAGTCCGGTGGTAATCGTCCCGCGATTGCTCGGCCTGTTGGGCGGGGCGCCGGGCGCCGGGCGGGGCCGTTCCCGCTACACGGCGAGAACCATAACTCGCTCATGGGTCAGGTCCTCCATCGCCGAACGCACACCCTCTCGGCCGACGCCGGACTCCTTGACCCCGCCGTAAGGCATCTGGTCGGCGCGGTAGCTGGGCACGTCACCGACGATGATGCCACCGACCTCCAGCTCGGCCTGCGCCCGCATGGCGACGCGGATGTCGTGGGTGAAGATGCCCGCTTGCAGCCCGTACCGTGAGTCGTTGACGGCGGCGAACGCGGCGTCGACTCCGTCGATGGTGGTGACGGTGAGCACTGGGCCGAAGATTTCCTCCTTGGACACCTTGACATGCGGCGGCACATCGGCGAGCACGGTCGGAGCAAAGGCGCTGTTGTCCCGCACGCCACCGGTCAAAAGCGTCGCGCCGGCTGTCACCGCCTCCCCCACCCACGCCTCGACCCGCTCGGCGGCGACGACGTCGATCAGCGGGCCGACGTCGGTGGTCTCGTCCCAGGGGTCACCGACCCGAAGTGCCCGCACGGCGGCGACGAGCCGATCGGCGAATGGGCCGGCCAGCGTCCGGTCGACGAAGACCCGCTGAACGGAGATGCACGACTGGCCGGCTTGGTAGTTGGCGAAAGTCGCGATACGCGAGGCGGCCCGGTCAAGGTCGGCGTCGCTGGCCCAGTCCGCGCAGACCACCGCCGCCGCGTTGCCGCCGAGTTCGAGGGTGACGTGCTTGCGCGGGACCGCGTCGCGAATCCCCCAGCCGACCGGCCCCGAGCCGGTGAAGGACACCACCGGAAGCCGCGGGTCGGCGACCAGGTCGCCGGCGCGTTCGTTGGGCACGACGACGACCGAGACCATGCCCGACGGAAGCTCGGTTTCGGCGAACAGCTCCCCCAGCAGCAGCGCCGACAGGGGCGTCTTCGGGGCCGGTTTGACGACGATCGGCGCGCCGACGGCGACGGCCGGGGCCAGCTTGTGCGCGACGAGGTTCAGTGGGAAGTTGAACGGCGCCACGCCCAGGACCGGTCCGCGCGGCACCCGCTGGATCATCGCGATCCGCCCGACCCCGCCGGGATCGGTGTCGAGCCGCTGTAGCTCGCCGCTCCAGCGCCGGGCCTCCTCACTGGCCAGCCGGAAGACGGAGGCGGCTCGGGTGACCTCGACCCGGGCCCACTTCAACGGCTTGCCGGACTCGGCGGTGATCAGCCGGGCGATCTCGTCGGCGCGCTCGGTGAGCCGGCGCTGGACGTGATCGAGCGCGGCGGCCCGGACGTGCGCCGGCAGCGCGGCCGCCTCCCGGCAGACCGCGTCGGCGGCGGCGACAGCCTCCTCTGTCTGCTGCGGCGTGGCCAGGCCGACCCGGCCGGCCAGCCGCCCGTCCCAGGGGTGGACGACGTCAAGGATGTCGTCGGATCCGACCGGCTTCCCGGCTATCCAGTTGGGCTGCACCTGCTGCACTGGTTCTCCTGTCATCTCAGGTGTCATGCGGTGATGCCCTGCGTCGGGCTGCGGGTGTGCACCGACTGGGCCAGCGGGCTGAGCAGCCCCGTGGGTGCCAGAGCCGCTGCCCGAACGCCCAGGACGTGTAGCCCTGAGCGGGTATCCACTCGTCTGACAAGCACCGAGCATGGGCCAGACCGGGAGTCGCTGGAAGGGGCGATCCGGCGAATTCCTGAATTGACCCGTCGGGGGGACGTGCCCGGTATCGGGCCGTCCCTACGTTGGCAGCAGCGGGTTACCGCGTCGGCGCCTGCCGGCGTACGCGGGGCCGCGCTCCGTCCCGCGTCAGAGGCCCTCGTAAGAAACGGAGTGAAGCATGACGACCAGCCAGAATGCGCCCGACGCGAACCTCGAGCACGACGCCTTGTCCATCATCGAACTCTTCCCCCAGGACGAGGACTGGTCGCTGCAGACCATGCGACTGCTCGCCCAGGTGGCAGTCGGCGGTGCGGACCTGTTCGAGTGTGCCCGTACCGCGGCACGTATCGGTGACACCACCACCGACGGCGAGGTCTGGCAACGCGAGTGGGTGCGCACCGCCGAGGAGACCGGCGCGTTCGCCCAGCGCGAGCTCGACGCCGGCCACCGCAACACCGCGATGAAAGCGTTCTTCCGCTCGTGCAGCTACTACCGGCACTCCGAGTTCTTCCTGCGCTCCTCTGATCCACGGCGTGAGCAGGCCTACGTCAACGGCACGAAGAACTTCCAGAAGGCCGTCGAGCTCAGTGACGGCGTCCTCGAGCGGATCCACGTCCCCTTCGAGAACACCACGATGGACGGCTACATCATGCGGCCCGACAACTCCGGGGAGAAGCGGCCGACGGTGCTGTTCCTCGGCGGTGCGGACTCCTGGGCCGAGGAGCTGATTTTCCTCGGCGGCAACCAGTTCCCCGACCGCGGTATCAACGTCGTCGTCGTCGACACGCCCGGTCGTGGCAGCTCGCTGCGGTTCAAGAAGATGTATAGCCGGCCGGACTACGAGGTGCCGGTCGCGGCGGTGCTCGACTACCTCGCCACCCGCTCCGACGTCGACATGGACCGCCTCGGACTCGCCGGCGTCAGCTTCGGCGGGTACTACGCGCCGCGCGCAGCCGCCTTCGAGCCGCGGGTGAAGGCGGTCGCCGCCTGGTGCGGCACCTGGAGCATCCTCCGCGACTTCTACGAGTTCTACCCGCCCCTGCAGGAGCAACTGCAGTGGCTGTCGGGCTCGAAGGATGACGCCGAGGCCCGCGAGAAGCTCGCGAAGTTCACGCTCGACGGTGTGGCGGACAAGATCAACGTACCGGTCTACGTCATGCACGGCACCCGCGACATCATCATGGACATCAAGGGCGCCGAACAGTTCATCGAGGCGCTCACGGTCGAGGACGTCACCACCGACATCTACGACGGCGCCGGGTCCCTGCACTGCAGCTACGACTACGCGGCAGTCGCCGTGGCTCGGCTCACCGACTGGTTCGCCGACCGGCTCTGATCGGACACCGCGGGACAGTTGACGGCCCCGGGCACGGCACCTCTGTGCCGTTGCCCGGGGCCGTTTCACTGTTCGGCGCTTCGCGCCGGGCCTCTCGGCACCCACGCCCGCCGGGCGGATCCTCAGGCCAGGCTCGCGCCGCCGTCCACGCGGATGTTCTGCCCAGTGACGAAGGCGGAGTCTGCACCCAGCAGGAACGCGACGACCGTGGCGATGTCGTCCGGCACGGCGAGTCGCCCCAGCGGCGCGCGGACGACCCGCTCGGCGAGCTCCTCGTCGCTGAACAGTCCGG
Organism: Micromonospora sp. U56; assembly: GCF_018070095.1. Lineage (NCBI taxonomy): Bacteria > Bacillati > Actinomycetota > Actinomycetes > Micromonosporales > Micromonosporaceae > Micromonospora > Micromonospora sp. U56. The sequence goes on along the minus strand of NZ_JAGPYL010000048.1, from coordinate 34,899 downwards.
TGTTCATCCCGGTGTCGGTGAACCCCGGCGACACCGCGTTGACCCGCACACCACGGGCGCCCAACTCACGGGCGGCGGCGCGCACCAGGCCCAGCGTGCCTGCCTTGCCGGCGACGTAGTGGGCCTGCCGCGGCGGGCCACCGACCTCCGCGACCGTGGAGGACAGGCAGACGATCGCCCCACCGGGCGCCATCTGCCGGGCGACGGCCTGCAGACAGAGAAACGTGGCGGTGAGGTGTACCTCCACCGCGGTCCGCCACTGCTGCGAAGTCAGATCCAGAACGCCGGCGTGGTGGGCCGTCCCGGCCGCGAGAACCGCGCCGTCGAGCCGGCCGAGGTGCAGCAGCGTGTCCTCGACCAGCGCAGCGCAGTCATCCTCCCGGGTGACGTCGACAGGTCGGACGTGCACCCGCGCACCCAGTGCCCTCGCCTCAGCCGCGACCACGGCGAGCCGGTCGGCATCGAGGTCCGCCAAGGCCAGGTCCGCCCCCCGCCCGGCGAGGAGCAGTGCGCAGCTGCGGCCGATGCCACCGGCGGCCCCGGTCACCACGACGACACGGCCACCGCGAGGCGACCGGAGACGCCCGTCGTGCGGTGGCTCAGACACAGAGGTAGCCCCCGTCGACGTAGATGATCTGACCGGTGAGGTACGACGACGCCGCCGACGCGAGGAATACGGCGGCTCCGGCCAACTCATCCGGCCTGCCGAAGCGGCCCATCGGGATATGGGCGAGCAGTGCCTGGTAGCGCTCGAGGTCCTCGGTCAGCGGCTCGGTCATCTCGGTGGCAATCATGCCGGGCCCGATGGCGTTGACGCGGATGCCGGCGCCGGCCCACTCGAGGGCGAGGCTACGCGTCAGCGACGCGATCCCGCCCTTGCTGGCGGCGTACGAGGCCGCCCAGGCGTTCCCCACCACGCTGTTGAGCGAGGCCACGTTGATGATCGACCCGCCCCGGCCCAGCTTCACCATCCGCCGTGCCGCCGCCTGACTGAGGAAAAAGGCGGACTTGAGGTTCATGTCCTGGACCCCGTCCCATTGCCCCTCGGTCATCTCCAGTGCCGGGACGCGGTGGGTACCACCGGCGGCGTTGACAAGGATGTCGACGGCCCCAAGTGCGTCGACGGCGTCACCCACGAGTCGTTCACAGGTGGCCACGTCAGTCACGTCGCCAATCAGGGTCTCGACCCGGATGCCGCCCGCCGCTGCATGGGCGGCGGCCTCGGCGAGGGCCGTCTCGTCCCTTCCCGCGAGTGCGATGTCGGCGCCCGCCTCGGCGAGGGCGGACGCGGTGGCGGCCCCGATGCCCCGCGAGGCGCCCGTAACCAACGCCTTGCGCCCGGCGAGCGGGCGAAAGCGGCGTACCGCGCGGAACAGGTCCGGATTCGGTAGCGCCCCGATTTTGTAGAGCGCGTCGACGGGGTTGACATGGACGATCTCTCCGCCGAGCAGCCCGTCCGGGGCGATCGGGAACTGAGCGAGCGAGGTCGTCCGGAACGTCGTGCCCGTCGGCTCGAAGTCACGCCACGGGCCGCCGTGGGTGCGCTCGGTGACGATCTCCACGAAGACCGCCTCGTCGGAGACATGATAGGTCTCCGACTCGTTGGCGAAGTCCGGGAACGAGGCGAACATGCCGGAGTAGAACTGTCCGATCTCCTCCTTGCCCCGCAGGTCGACGTCGTAGGCCGGGATCCGGTAGATGCAGTCGTCGGTGAAGGTGGCCAGGACCGCCGCGACGTCGTGGCGGTCCTCGGCGCGCAGGTGGTCCTTGACCAGGTCCAGAGGCGTCTTGGACACGTCAGCGTCGACCTCCGTCGGTGTTGATGACGACGCCGGTGACGACGCGAGCCGCCACCGGGTCGGCAAGGTACAGGTAGGCGCCCGCGTGGTCGGCGGGCGACGGCACCACGCCCAGCACGTTCCCGTCGGCGATCATCTGGTCGCGCCCGGCCCGCTGATCCGCGGGTGTCGGCGTACCGAGGGTCTCGGAGCCGGCGAAGCGGGTCGCGGTGGTGCCACCCGGGGACACGCCGTTGACCCGGACCTCGGGTGCCAGGTCCGCGGACAGGTGGGAGATCACCCCGCGGACCGCCCACTTGGAGCTGCCGTAGAGCACCCCGCCCCCGGTGTTGTGGAAGGCCGACTCCGAGACCGTGAGCGTCACCGAGCCGGAGCTGCGCGAGAGCCACGGGTAGGCCGCGTTGACGGCGAGCATCGCGCTGAGCACGTTCGTCGACCACAGCTCCCGGCCGGCCTCGGCGAGGGCCTCGGCGGTGAGTTCGCGCACGCTGGCGAAACTGTCGTGGACGCCCACACAGCAGGTGAGCTGGCCATGCGCCCGCCCGCCTGCTCCCGCCTCGGCGACCGCCCTGGCCAGGAGCGCCGGGTCGGTCGCGTCGCCGACCACGACCTGCACTCCGTGGGGGTGATCGTGCAGCAGCCGTTCGGCGTTCTCGGCGGAACGCTCCACCACGGTGACTGCGGCGCCCTCGGCGAGGTAGGCCTCGACGACGGCCCGTCCTATTCCGAAGCCGCCACCGGTGACGACCGCGGCGACGGTCGCGAGGCGGCCGCTCATCCTCCGGGCTTCTCGGCCAACATCTGGGTGATGACGTCGGGCGACTGATAGCTCAGGCAGTCGAGGGCGACCGCGTCGAGCTGGATCCGGCTGCCGCGGCGCGGCGACCAGATGTCCAGTCGCACGCCGTTGCGGCTGCGTACCTGGGTGACGACCACATCGGCGAACTCGTTCGAGACGACGATGGGCCCGGGCATGCTCTCTTCCGGCATCCGGCCGAGCAGTGTCCCTTCCGCCGGCCAGCCGCCCACCTGGAAGAGGTTGGCAACGCTCCCCGGCTGTTCGGCGGGTACGTTCTCCTCGGACATGGTTCCTCCGCGTTCTCGCTCAGATGAAGATCGACATGTTGTGCGCGTTGATCAGCGACTGGTCGATCGCGGCCCACCGGTGCACGATCTGCCAGCTGTCGTCGACCTTGCGGATGCGGTCCTTGCGCTGCGTGGAGAAGATGCTCGGGTTGGGGTCGTCGCCGCGGCTGCGGTAGATGAGGCAGTTCGAGTGCACGAGGTACTCGTCCGCGGTGTCGGTCCGCTCGACCAGTACGTTCGTCACGTAGTGCCGGGTCCGTGACGGCGGCTGCTCCGACCACGCGAAGTCCGTCTCCAGGCGCTCGACCCGGAACTCCAGCGTCCGCTTGGTGTCATCGAAGATCCGTGAGGTCGGTGACAGCTCCCACTCAGCCAGCTTTTCGCGTGTCACGCGCACCGGTACCTCGTACCGGGCGTTCTCTGCGAAGGCGGTCAACCAGTCACGGAACCGCCGCTCGTCCAGTGCCAGCGACTCCAGGTGCAGGAAGTCGCGGACGGACTCCTGCACCTCCCGGTCGGCGAGATCCATCTGGAGTGCCACGTCACTCACCCTCCATGTAGCGCGCCCAGGTCGCCCAGAGGTTGCGGAAGTTGTCCTCGGTGACGTACGGCTCGACGGCGTACCCGGGGCCGGGGAAGTCCGTCAGCGGCTCTCGCTCGAGCCCCTGGATGTAGGGGAAGTCCACGTCGCGGGCGAGGGTGCTGCCCGTCATCTTGGTGACCTTCGTCCAGTTCTCGAAGTCGTCCTGTTCGAAGGTGCCGGCTTGACCGAAGGCCAGGGTGTACGCCTGGTAGGCGGCCTTCTTGTACTCGTCCGAGGCGTCCTTGGGTACCAGGCACCACGACCACATCTCCATCCGCCCGGGGCCGACCGGGTGGTAGAGCCGCATCGTGCAGAACCGCACGCCCGGGTCACCGGGCTGCAGGCTCAGCGGCTGGATCAGGAAGGACAGGTTCGGGAACACCGAACCCACGGCGGTCCTGGTCTTGGAGAAGACCTCGAGCTGCTCCGGGCTCAGGCTCTCGTGCATCTGCTTGACGAGGTCGTCGGGGTAGCCGAAGAACGGCTGCATCCCCGGCGTGTGCCCGAGGCCGATGCCGTGTCCCTTGCCGGGGATGTGCACCGCCCAGCCCTTCGAGTGCGTCGAGCCGGAGGACGGGAAGTAGCCCAGGTGGAACCCGAACTGGTGCGCCACCGGGGTGTGGTAGCCGTCGCCGGAGAAGTTCTCGGTGCAGATCTTCCAGTCGGTCTCGGCCACCCAGTGGTCCGGCGGGCCGTGCACCTCGCTGCCGTTCACACCCTGCTTGAGGTAGATGTCCAGGTAGAACTGGAACCCGCCCAGATAGTCCTCAAGGCTCTCCGCCTCCGGGTCCAGCGTGCCGAAGATCAGGCCGGCGTAGCTGTCGACGCGCACCTTGACCAGGCCGAACTGCTTGCGGTCGAGCTTCTTGGCGTACGCCTCGTTGAAGTACGGAACGCCGATGAGCTCGCCTGAGTTCTTGTACACCCAACCGTGGTAGGAGCAGCGGAAGTGCGACGCGTTGCCCATCTCGGACTTGCACATCATGTTGCCGCGATGGCGGCACATGTTGAGGTGTGCGTGCACCTCGCCCTTCTCGTCCCGCGCCACGATGATGTTGTTGTTGGCGATGTAGCGCGTGACGTAGTCGCCGGGCTTCGGGATCTCCGACTCGTGCGCGAGGAAGCACCAGGCCTTGCCGAACACCCGCGTCAGCTCGCGTTCGAAAACCTCCCGATCGTTGAAGATGCGCGCGGGGACCCGCCCGGCGGGCACTCCCTCGAGCATCTCGCGGATCATCGTGTCCAGGTCCTGCGACATCTTTGTCAGCTCCGGGTCGTGTGAGTCGTGCCGAAGCGCTCGGCCACCTGGTCGATCACCTGCTTGTACCGGGCGATGTGGTCCTTGGTGTCCTGGACGTGCTTCTCCGGCACCAGGTCCTCCGTGTACGGCGGGCGGCACTTGCCGACGTGGATGTAATCCGCCTCGTTGACCCGGATCTTCTCCAGCGGGATGTTGTACTTCGCGAACTCCATGAAGTCCTGACCGACCAGGAACGGCTCGTGCGCCCAGCGCAGACGCTCGGTCAGCCACTTGGCGTCCTCGATGCGGTTGTCCCGCAGCGCGTCCCGCAGCGCGAGCACCGGGGCTGGGCCGCAGGCGGTGGTTGACGACCAGGCCATGCCGACGAGCTCCTCGCCGTACATCTCCCAGGCCGGCAGCCAGTCCGTCTCGATCGGCATCAGGGGGAAGTGCTTGCCGGTGTGGGCCATGTCGTTGTGGTAGCGGAAGCCGACCGACGCACCGCCGGCGTACTTCACGGCGACGACCTGGGGAAGCTCGATGAGGGTCTTGTAGACGCTGCGGGGGATGATTCCGCCGAACGCCGCGGTGTTGTCGTAGACGACGATCGCGAGCGCGGGGACGGCTTCGGCGACGTCGCGGTAAAAGCGCTCCATCACCGGCGCGACCATGTTGCCCCACATCGGCCGGCCGAGCAGCGTGCCGGTGATGCCCAGCTCCGCGAGGAACTTCATCCGCGACACGGTGTCGCGGGTGTTCAGCGTGGTCGTGCCGATGAACACCGGGAAGTCCGGGTTGACGTCACGGACAGTCTCGGCGACGCAGCCGGCGAAGTCCTGCCACTCCTTCAGCGTCAGGGTGGCGCACTCACCGAGGGTGCCGTTCAGGGCGATCGCGTCGACGCCGTCGGCGATCAGCGTTCTGATCATCCGCTCGGTTTCGGCCAGGTCGACGGTGTCCACGGCGTCCACGCGCTCCGCGCCGGGAAGGGCCGGGGTGGGCGGGTAGGACATCACACCGCGCATGTCCGGGCCGGTGACCTTGGGAAGCTTGCTCATGTTGGCGTCCTTCTTCATCGGTTGGTTCGGTTCACATCCGGGCGGCCACGACGGCGGTTCCGGTAAGCCAGGCAGGCACGGGCTCGTAGACGAGCGTCTCGAAGGGGCTGGCTGCCGCACCCGCTGCGACGAGCCATGTCCTGATCTCGTGGGCTCCGTTTCCGGCGAGATCGATCTCGTCCCGGCTGTAGGCGGTCAACCGCTCGGGGTCGCCCGCCTCGAGACGCGCCAGGAAGTCCCGGTCGAAGTCCTCGTTGATCGTTCCGGACTCCGGCATGCCCACCCAGTGGGAGAGGCCGCCGGTGGCGACCACGACCACTCGCTGGTACTCGTTCTGCGCCTCGACCGCGGCGCGCACCATCCGCCCGAAGTCGTAGCAACGGCGCGCGGTGGGCCATGGCGGGTTCACGCCGTTGACGATGATCGGCACCAGCGGGTACCGGGACTCCGGGTCGAGGTGCTTGAGGGGCACGCAGAAGTTCTCGTCGAACGCCATCCCGCCCTCGACCAGGCTCGGGTCGAACTCCGACTCCAGCGCGAACTCGTATAGGTGGCGACCGAGCGGCCCGGCGCCCGGGTACTGATGCTGGTGGACGTTGAGGAACTGGCCCATCTCCGGCGTCACTGGACCGAGGTAGCTGTCGGCGGTGCAGACGGCGAAGGCCGGCAGGTTGGCGAGGAAGAAGTTCGTGAAGTGCTCCACCGAGACCACGACGAGGGCGTCCGGCTCGAGCGCGGCGATACGGTCGCGCACGTCGGCGAACGCGTCCTCGACGGCCTTGCGCTGGGCGGGGTCGGCGCGCTCGGGAAAGCCGGTGATGCCCGGCGAGTGAGACGTGGCGAATACTCCGACGACGCGGCCGGTGCCTGTGGCGGTGCTCGGCATGGTCACACCTCTCCGCGGATACGGGTGTAGTACTCGGCGCGGTCCACGCCGATCTGCAGGGCGCAGAAGTACAGGAGGTATGGGTTGGCGCCCCGCTCGTAGAGCGTCTTGAAGTCGAGCGTGCGCATGGCGTCGCGCTCGACCCCCTCGATGCCGTAGCTGTCGAGGACGGCGTCGGGCTCGTTCTGGAACCTGGTCGCGAGCGCGATGTCCTTGCGGATGTCCCACAACATCTGCTGCAGCTGGAACAACCGTCACACCTCCGATCCGCGCTTCCTGGTCGGTGCCGAGGCGGTCCTGCCTCGACCTGGACCGTATGAGCGCGCAGGAGGGCGACGCAGTACCCCTACGGGTCAATTCATCCCGCGAGCCTGCCCACCTGTCCGATCCGCGGGTCACGATCGCTGCGTCGGCCCGCCGGCTGAGGAGTTCACCCAGTCCGACGTCCGAGCCTGGTGGGTCGCCGACCAGCCCGAGGAGGGCGCACGGGCCGGCTCCACCACCCGTACGACGGCACTTCGTCGGCAGTTTCGCCGCTCATCCCGGCCGACCAGATTCGAGCGGGCCTCGACCGCCGCGTAGATCGTCCGTCATCACTTTGGTGTGCACGTCGACGTACGCCTGCTCGGACACCCTGATTATGTCGCCCGACGGCCCGAGGAGCGCCGCGACGAGGTGGCTGCGGGGATCGACGCCGAGAACGGCAACCGGTGCGCTAGGCACAGGTCGACGGGGTGGGTGACCGGCGACGTGGCATCCTACCCGGCAGAGCAGATGCACTTGCCGGGTGAAGGAGTCAGGCTGCGGCCGTGAGGGGCTTGACGCGGCGATGACCGACCTGACCGACGAGCGGGTGCTCGTCGATCAGCAGCACAGCTCTCAGGGCAGTCGACGCGCACAGGCGCGGGCCGTCGGCGTCAGTCCACGTCGCCCCAGGGCACCTGGTCCTCGATCGCCTTCCGGTAGAGCGCGAGCTGCCGGGGAGCGTTGACGCAGAGCGCACCGCGGATCTTGCCGTCGCGCCCGAAGAGCGCCACGAGCCGCCGGTCACTGCTCTCGACGACACGCACGTCACTGGCGGCGTTGGAACGGCCGACGAAGCGCATTCTGGCCTCGAACTGATCGGACCAGAAGTAGGGCACCACGGCGCAGGCGTCGCCTCCGCCGAGCAGCGTGCCGGCGGCGTGCCGCCCCTGGATGACCGCGTTGTTCCACTGCTCCACGCGCATGGTTTCGTCGAAGAGCGGGTTGTACCAGGTGGCCACGTCACCGGCAGCCACCACATCGGGCACGGTGGTGCGCAGAGCCTCGTCGCAGCGCACTCCGTCGCCGAGGCCGAGCCCGCTGCCGGCCAGCCAGTCCGTGGCCGGCGCCGCGCCAACGCCGGCGACGACGAGGTCGGCGGAGAGCACCGTCCCGTCGCGCAGCCGGACCTTGCTGTTGCCGGCACTCCTCTCGATCTCGTCGACGGCGACTCCGCACCGGACGTCCACGCCGCGCTGCGCGTGGTAGTGGCGGAACCAATGGCCGACTTCGTCGCCGAGGACGCGCGCCAGGGGCACGGGCGCGAGCTCGACCACGGTGACCTCCAGGCCCATCTCACGGGCCGTCGCCGCCACCTCAAGCCCGATGAAACCAGCCCCGATGACGACCAGACTCCTCGCCTCGAGCAGCTCCTGCCGCAGCGCGACCGCGTCCTCGAGCGACCGGAGCGAACGCACGGCCCGCTCGGCTCCCGGGGGTCCACAGGTCACCGTGCGGGCCCGCGAACCAGTCGCAAGCACCACCCCGTCATAGGGGACGCGGCCACCGCCCTCGAGAACGACGGCGCGGTCACGGGTATCGAGGCCGATGGCGGCCCGGCCCAGGCGCAGGGTGACGCCCTGGCCGTCGTACCAGCCCGGGTCGCGCAACAGCAGCTTGTCGGGCTCGACGCCTTCGCGCAGGGCCTCCTTGGACAGCGGTGGGCGGTCATACGGGAGCACGTCCTCGGCTCCGACGAGCGCGATGTCGCCGGCGTACCCGTGTTCGCGGAGCGCCTCGACCGCGTGCACCGCTGCGAGCGACGCCCCGACGACGACCACCCTGTCCATGTCCCCGTCCTCAGTCCTCAAGCTTGAGGGCCTTGGCGGGACAGGCCCGAACGGCAGCCTCGGTCTTGGTGCGCAGGCCCTCGGGCGGGCTCTCCAGCAGCAGGAGCACCTTGCCGGCGTCCTCGTCGAGGTCGAACACCTCGGGCGCCTCCATCATGCAGCAGGCGTAGCCCTGGCATGCGTCGAGGTCGACGATAACCTTCATCGTTTGTCCAACTCCTCGTGTGGGTGGTCGGTGGGCGTCAGTGGCCGCCCGCCAGGTGGGTCATTTCCGGGCGTGCGGTGGCCAGCCGTGCCGCACGCGGGGTGTTGCGGCTGAGCAGGCCCCGGACGACGCCGTCGGTGACCACAGCGCTGATGCCCGGGATGTCACCGATCGCCAAGGCGCCGAGCGCATCGTCTGCGGTCGAGCCCCACGGGGCATCCATGACCACGAGATCGGCGGCAGCCCCCTGCCGAACGAAGCCGGAGGGCAGGCCCCAGGTACGGGCGTTGTTCCCGGAAGCGGCCGCCCAGATCTGCGCCGGATCGATCCCACTGAACGACGACAGCTCGGCGACGGTCTTGATTACGCCGAGCGGCATCACACCGGTGCCCGTCGGCGTGTCCGATCCGATCACGATCCGGTGGAAGCGGCCCTCCTCGTACGCCTTGCGCAGGATCCGAACCGAGGACTTCAGGTTGCCCGCTTGGACGAGCTGAAGCGCCATCTCCGTCTGCTCGATGATCACGTCGACGCCGGCCTGGTCGAGCGACGTCGGCCCACCGTTCACGTGCCCGCAGACGTCGGGGGCGAGCTTGAGCAGATGCTCCGGAGTGATCGGCTTGCTCCCCGGGATGCTAGCGCCCCCGGAGTGGCACATCACGGTGATGCCGTGCTGCTGCGCCCAGCGCACCTGGTCGACACCGTCGGAGGGGTCCTCATAGCGGCCGAAGCCGAACTTGGCGAGGTGGACACCCGCGTCCTGCAGGTCGGCGAAGTCCTTCTCGGTGAGCGCCGGCTCGAGCACGACCGCTCCCGCGTGGACCCGCATGCCACCGGGGCGGAAGTTGTCGAAGCAGGTCTTCGCGGCGATCGCCAGCGCTTTGACGCCGACGGCGCTGTGCGGGCGGCCCGGAGCGTGGATCTCTCCCGGTGAGATCACGCTGGTGATGCCGCCGTGGACGTAGCTGGCGAGGAAGTCGACCGTCTTCTGTCGAGGCGTGTAGTCGCCGAGCACCACGTGGCAGTGCGAGTCGATCAGCCCCGGTGCGAGCGTGCTGCCCTGCGCGTCGATGACCACGTCGGCGGCCTCGACCAGGTCCGCGAGGTCGCTCCGCCGGCCCACGGCGGTGATCACACCGTCCTCGGTGATGACGGTGTCGACGTCGGCGATGACGGGCGACTCGAAGTCACCGGAAAGCACCGTGCCGGCGTTGGTGATCGCGAGTGTGCTCACTGCTCGCCCTTCGCCTTCGCCTCGTCCACGCTCATGCCGCCGACGCGGGCATTGAGCCGGCCGCGGTTGGCGACGGCGGCGATGATCACCAGCTCGTCGGGCAGCGGGGCGTCGGGGATCCGGACCTCGAGAGCGTCGTAGTGGCTGCGCACCCAGATCTCGTCTTTGTAGGCCAGCGGCACGTCGATGACCACTCCAGGCGTCCCCGGCTTGGTGACCGAGGTGATCCACGCCTCGCCACCGCCGATGGCGTCCCGGAGGGCATTTCCGAACACCGAGGTGAGAGCGGCGTTCACGTGCTCCTGCTCGCCGGCGGCGCCGACGAGACCGCCCTTGCCGTAGCTCGCCACCGGGGCGTCCAGCAGGCGCGCCGCCTCGGCGCCGATCATGGTGCCGATCTCCTGCGACGCCTCGACGAGGGCGTTGAGGTTCTGGACGTAGCCCTGCCCGGCGTACGGGTTGGTCACGACGGCGCAGACGGCGACCTTGCGTAGCGGCGGCCCGTCGTCGTGGGCGCCGGCCGCGCGTCGAACCTCCTCGATCTGGGAGAACACCTTGCGGATCGTCAGGGCGTCGCCGGTCACGTCGTTCCTCCGTCTTCTCGGGCGGCCCGGAGCTCGAGCTGTTGTCAGGTGTGCTGAGGCTAGGTCGGGACGTTGCGGTGGATCGTCCCCCCGTCGGGTCAATTCACCCGTCACTGTCGAGGAAGGACGCCAGCGCTGGGTTCGACGCCGGTCACGCCCACCACCTCGCGCCACACGTCGAACCCGTGCTGAAAGGCCACGACGCCGGCCTCCGGCAGCGCGATCTCGATGGCCTCGAGGATCTCCTGCGGGCTGACGCCGATGCGCAGCGCGGTCCGGATGTGGCTGGCGATGTGATGCCGCTCGGCCTTGAGGACGGTGAGGCTGAGGACGAACAGCAGCTCCTTGGTTCTGTGGTCCAGCGTGCGCTGCGAGAGGTACGCCGCGGACACCAGGTCGTCTGCTGCCTTGAGCACCGGCAGATCGACCTCCGCCATCGCCTTGTGGTAGGGCAGCACGTACCCGCGGCGTCGCACCATGTCGTCCACGTACGCCTGTTTGTCGTCATCGGCCACGACCGGTCGTTCCTGCTGCACCTCAGCCCACCCCCAGCAGGTCGCGCACCCGGGCGGCATCGTGCCTCAGGTCGTCCGGCCGTCCGTTGAACGTCACCCGGCCCTTGCTCATCACGGCGACCTGGTCCGCGACCCGGAGGGCGAGTGCGAGGTTCTGCTCGACGAGCATCACCGTCACGCCCTCTGCTGCGAGCGACTGGATGACGTCACCGACGAGGTTGACGATCGACGGGGCGAGACCGTCGGACGGCTCGTCCATGATGAGCAGGCGTGGGTTCGTGACCAGCGCGCGGCCGATGCTCAGCATCTCCTGCTCGCCACCGGAGAGCTGCCCGGCCCAGTTGCGGCGGCGTTCCTCCAGTCGCGGGAACAGTCGGTAGATCTCCTGCGGGGTCCACCGCCCGTCGCGGGCGTGCGCGGCGGCGATGCGCAGGTTCTCGTCGACGGTGAGCGGTGCGAACACGCGGCGACCCTGCGGCACCAGTGCCAGACCGCTGCGGGCAACGGCGTGCGTGGGCAGACCGAGTAGCTGCTTGCCGTCGAAGCTGATCGACCCGGTGCCTCGAAGCATCCCCATGAGGGTGTGCACGAGCGTGCTCTTGCCGACGCCGTTGCGCCCGAGCAGCACCAGCACGCCCCCCTCGTCGACGGTCAGGTCGACGCCGTCGAGGACCCGGGTTCCGGGGTACCCGCCGGCGACATCCTCCAAGACCAGCAGGCTCATCGCAGCGTCCCTCCCTGCGTCAGATCTGAAGATTCGGGGGTGGCACCGAGGTAGGTCTGCTGTACCAGCTCCGAGGCGCGGACCTCATCCGGTGTACCGCTCTCGATCACCGCGCCAAGGTGCATCACGGTGACGCGGTCGGCGACGGAGAACACCACGTCGAGGTCGTGTTCGATGATCAGCACCGTGATCTCGCGGGGAAGTCCGGAGATCAGCTGCACGAACCGCTCCGTCTCCGCCGCGGACATGCCGGCGGTGGGTTCGTCGAGCATCAGCACCCTGGGGTTCACGCCGAGGGCGAGGGCCACCTCCAGCTGACGGCGCTCGCCGTGCGACAGCGAGCCGGCGAGGACGCCGGCGCGGTCGGCCAGGCCCACCTGCTCGAGCGACCGACGGGCGGCCTCGACCGCCAGCCGGGTGCTGCGGCCGAAGGGGCGGCTTGCGCGACCATGGGTGCGCTGGGTGCTGAGCAGCACGTTGTCCAGGAGCGTCATGGCCGTGAAGACGCTCGAGTGCTGGAAGGTCTTCACCAGCCCACGACGGGCACGCTGGTGGTCGCGAAGCCGTGTCACGTCCTCGCCGAAGAGCGAGACCGCGCCGGCCGTCGGGCGCAGGGTGCCGGCGACGAGCGCGAACAGCGTCGACTTGCCGGCGCCGTTCGGCCCGATCACCGCAAGCCGCTGCCCATCGGCTACCTCCAACGTGACGTCGTCGACGGCGACCACGGAGCCGTAGCTCTTGGTCAGTGCCGACACGGCGAGGGCGGGTGACGTGCCGTCGCTCATGCGTTCACCGTCCTGGGTGACTCGTCGGCGCCCGTGTCAACCGGCGCCGGGTGGTCCTCGTCGTCGGGCACGATCGCGCCGGGCCGTCCGCGGCGGCCCTTGCCGATCCCGGCCAAACCGCGTGGAAGGAGATAGACAGCGATCAGGAACAGGATGCCGAGCACCAACGGACCGTGGCCGCCGAGGTCCTGGCTCACCACGTTCGTCATCAGGGCGACGGCCGCGGCACCCAGACAGGCGCCCCACATGGACTGGAGGCCGCCGATGACCACCGCGAGCAGGAGCAGGCCGGCGACGTGGAAGGAGAGGGCGTCCGGGGCGACGAACCGCGGCAGCTGGGCCACGGCGATCCAACCGGAGGCACCGGCGACAGCACCGGAGAGCACCCAGGCCCCGTACTTGTACCAGGACGTCGGATACCCGAGGCTACGCATCCGGGGCTCGTTGTCGCGGATACCGCGCAGAGCGGCGCCGAACGGTGACCGGGCGACGGCGAGCACGAGACCGCCGAAGACCAAGAACACCGCGAGGGCCAGCCAGTAGACGTAGCCGCTCAGCACCACGGGTCCGGAACCGAACAGCGTAAAGGGTTGACCGGCGGACAAACCGTCGCTGCCGTGGGTGACACCGCGCCACTGCAGCGCGAGCACGTGCAGCAGCTCACCGATCGCCAGCGACAGCATCAGGAAGTAGGTCTTTGAGGCGCGTACCGCGATCCACCCGGACAGCGCGGCCACACCCGCGCCGGCGGCCACCGCCGCTACCAACTGCAGGAGCGCGTCGCTGGTCACGTTGCGCGAGAGCAGCGCCACCGCGTAGCTGGCAACACCGGCGTACGCCGCGTGGGCAAGGGTCAGTAGTCCGGCGTGCCCGGCGACGAGGCTGATGGACATCGCCAGCAGCGCATAGGACAGCACACTGGTCAGCACGACCACGGCGTAGACGCTGGCCCCGATCATCGGTAGCAGTGCCAGGGCGACCAGGACCACCGCGACGGTGGCCGGCAGCAGCCGGGCCCGCAGCGCGGCGGTCATCGGGACACCGCCGTCGCGGATGGGATCAGGCCCTGGGGCCGGAAGGTCAGCACCAGCACCATCGCCGCGAACATGGTGAACGACGCCAACTGCGGCGCGAGCATGACGCCGACGTTCTGGACCAGACCGATGATCAGGGCGCCCAGCAAGGTTCCGAGCACCGAGCCGAGCCCACCGATGACGATCACGACGAGCGCCAGCAACAGGATCTCGTCCCCCAGTCCGGCGGTGGCGCCCTTCACCGGGCCTGCCAGCACTCCGCCGAGGACGGCGAGGACGGTGGCAGCAGCGAAGGTCACCACCATCACCTTGCGGACGTCGATGCCGACCGCCTCGACCATCTGGCGGTCGGCGACGGTAGCCCGGACCACGGCGCCGGCCGGAGTCCGCTCGAGGAGGTACCAGACGCCCGCGGCGATCAGGGCGCCCACGACGATGAGCGCGAGACGGTAGACCGGGTAGGAGTTGCCGAGCACCGACGTCGAGTGCGCCAGCCCTGCCGGCGCGGCCACGGAATGGTCGTCCTTGCCGAACATCAGCAGCAGCAGCTCGCTGATGACCAGCGCGAGGCCCAGGGTCAGCAACGCCTGGTCCATGTGGCCGCGGGCGACCAGAGGCGCGGTCATGAGCATGAGCGCTACGCCCATGACCGCGCCGAGTACGACGGCCGCCACCACGGCCAGCAAGAAGCTTCCCCAGGTGGCCGTCGCCTCACCGGCGATGCGGTATCCCAGGTAGGCACCGGTCAGGAAGAACGCCCCGTGTGCCAGGTTCAACACATCCAGCAGTCCGAAGATGATCGTCAGTCCAGCGGCCATCATGAACAGCAGCAGCCCCATGGCGACGCCGTTCAGCAGCACGCCGGCGTTGTCGACGAACCAGTCCATCAGCTGTCTCCCGCCCTTTCGATCCTCTCAGGAGCGGCCGAGGTCCTTGACCATCACGTTGCGCAGCCCCTCGGCGGTCTTGTCCACCTTCACCAGGTAGAAGGGCTGCTTGATCGTGTTGGTGTCGTCGAACTCCAGCTTGCCGCGCACACCGTTCACGCCGCCCAGCTCGTTGATGGCCTTTCGCAGGTTGTCGTGCGTGACCGCGCCGTCGATCGACTTGATCGCCTGGTCGAGCAGGATGCCGATGTCGTACATGTTGGCCGCGTAGACGGTGGGCAGCCGGTTGAACTTCGCCTGGTACGCCGCGACGAACTGCTTGTTCTCGGGGTTGTCGACGTCCCAGTTGTAGCGGCTGGCGTTCATCACGCCCAGGGCTGCGTCGCCCTCGGCGTCCAGGGCGGTGCCCTCGGTCAGGAACCCGGCGCTGTAGAGCTTCACGGACTTGTCGAGGCCGAACTGGTGGAACTGCTTGGTGAACTCGATGGCCTCGCCGCCGGCGTAGAAGCAGAAGACGTTCTTCGCACCGGACGCGCGGATCTTGGCCAGGTAGGGCGAGTAGTCCGACGTCTTGCCGAACGGCGTGTACAGCTCCCCGGCGATCCGGTCCTTCGGGAAGGTCTCCTTGAAACCATCGAGTGTCTCGTGGCCACCGGAGTAGTCCGCGCCGATCAGGAACACGTTCCCCGCGGAGTTGTCGGCGGCGAGTTCCTTGCCGAGCAGGCGGCCGGGGTCACCGTTGTCGTACGACGCGCGCCAGATCCAGTCGGACTTGAGCTTCTTGCCGAGGGCGACCGAACCGGTGTTGCCCATCAGGACCGGCACCTTTGCGGCATCGAAGATGTCGCGGCTGGCACTCGCGGTCGGGCCGGAGACGATCCCGGCCACGAGATCCACGCCGTCCTGCTGCGCGAGCCTGGTGGCGCCGGCGACGCCGCTCTGCGGCTCCGAACCTTCGTCGACGACATCCAGGTCGACCGTCCGACCGCCGAGCTTGTTGTCGTGCTGCTCGAGGTAGAGGTCAAAACCGTTCTTCATGTCCTTGCCGACCGAGGCGTAGACACCGGAGAGCGAGACGAGCACGCCGACCTTCACCTTGCCGCTGTCGGACCGCTGAGAGCTGTTGCCGAGCGAGCTTCCGCCGCACGCGGTCGCGACGCTGGTCAGCAGCAGGGCCCCTACCACTCCCAGTGCCGTATTGCGCCATCTCCTCATGAGTTGCCTCCAGGGCGTCTATGGAATGGGAGCGCCGGCAGGGACGGCAGAGGCGCCCGTCGGCTTTGAGGGACGACGCTAGGCAGCTTCGAACGCGAGTGGTTTACCCAAACGGGTGGATTCCGCTTGACGCAGCGCGGTGCAACTGATCGGTTACTCCAGGTCGCCGGTCCTGAAGCCTGGTTGGTGCGGAAATTCGGGCATGCTGGCGCGAGGAAATGCGTCATCCCGCCACGGTCGTGCGTTTACGGACAAAGCTCCACGTCGACGCCGGGCTGGTGCCGCACGTCATCGACCAGCAGCGCGCCGGTGTTGGCTGTTCTGGCTGGACTCAGGGAGCGGCAACAGCGTTGATAGCAGCTCGCCGACAGGGTGGACCACCGACCCGGTAGGACGCTGAAATGGGCTCCTGGTCGCCCGCAGGCTCGCTGTCACGCGTCCGACCAGCAAGCGCATGACGCAACGCTGTTACCCAGTTACCACCCGCTCCGGGTGAGCCCTACTCGCCAGTAACCCTTCCGCTTTTGGCAGCTCACAAGCATGATAGGCGGCCAAAGCCGTTGTCGACGGGTTCGCCCACCCTGGGTAGGGGGGGCACGGTCGAAGGGTGGGTGCACCAATGGGTGACATGTCATCGCCGGCTGCCGCGCGGCATCAGTTTGCCGCGGCGCTGCAGTCCGCCCTGACGCTCGACGAGGTCAGCAACACTTTCGTGACGGCCGTGCGCACCGTGTTGCCCGCGCACTCGGTCGGGATGTACCGACTCCACCACGAGTCCAGTGAAGTGCTCGACGTCCGCTCCGATGCCCAGGGCGCCTTCCTCGAGCACTACGAGGATTACGGGCGTACCGACGACCCCGTCCTCAACTTCGTGCTCCGCCAACGGCGGCCGATCGATTCCAGCCGTGCGGTGCCAGAGCAGGTCTGGGAGGCAAGCGGCGCCCGGTCAGCGCTCGGCAGCGCTGGTCTGGACCACTCCCTGGAGGCACCTCTGGTCGCTTCCGGGATGTTCCTTGGGACGATGAACTTCGCCCGCCCCGGCAACCAGCCGGCCTTCAGTGACGAGGATCTGGTCTCAGCGCGCATCATCAGCGAGCAGCTCGGCCTTGCCACCGAACGAGCGCTCCGCTTCGAGATGACCGGTCACCGCGCGAGCATCATGGAGAGCACTCTCGACCGACTTCCGCAGGCAGTCATCGTGACCGACCTCGAGGCCCAGGTGCTCTTCCGCAACCGTGCCGCCCGCAACGACCCGGATCTGCTGCGTCCCAGCATTCCCGGGCCCCATCGCGGCCCATCAGTCGAACAGAGCATCGCCGAGGCGATGGAGGAGTTCCGGGTCAACGGCAAGCGCGTGCACATTCAGAGCATCCGCGAGCCGAGAACCCAGAGCCAAAGGATCGTCAAGAGCTACCGGCTCGGTGACACCCAGGGCGCGGCAGTCACCTTGATCTTCGACTGCGGCGGCCCACAGGACGCCCGCACCCTGCCGAGCTGGGAGGTGCTGTCCAAGCGCGAGCAGGAGATCGCCCAGCTGGTCAGCGAGGGGCTCACCACCAAGCAGATCGCCGACCGCGCCTTCATCAGCGAAAACACCGTCAAGCAGCACCTCAAGCGGGTGTTCGCCAAGACGGACGTGCGCAATCGCGCGGAGCTGGTCCAGATGATCTGGGCGTCGGGCGGCCGCGATTCGGGGCGCCCCTCTGCCAGCTGACGGCCAGCTGGCACCACATCAGTGCAAGCCCGGGTCCGGGATCGCGGCGACGTCCAGAAGGACCTCAACCAGGACGGGGCCGCAACCCCGGCGCACCACCTCGGCAAACCGCTTGAAGTCCCCCCACTCCGCGACCCGCACCGCCGTACCACCCAGCGAAGTCGCCACCTCCGTGAAATCCGGCCAATCGAACATCGTCAACGCAGGGTCCAGCGACTGCCCAACGAAGCGGTAGTACTCCGCCCCGTACGCACCGTCGTTGAGCAGGACGACCACGACGTCGAGGTGATTGCGCACGGCGGTGTTGAACTCGGCGAGTCCACCCAGCATGAAGCCACCGTCGCCCGCGACCACAAGTGCCGGCACACCCGGCCGGCCGAGCGAGGCGCCGATGCCGTAGCCGACGCTCATCCCGATGTGGCCGACGTTGAGGCAGTGTGCGTAGTTCCACGGGTGGTCGACGTCCAGGATCCGCAGCGCCTCGTGCGAAAACCGGCCGCCATCGATGGCCAGCGTGCGCTCTCGCGGCACGATTTCATTGACCCGGTGCAGCACGCCGGTGAGCGTGAGCGGACCATCGCTGTCGGCCGCCGCCTTGTCCTCCTCGTGCCAGGCCGCAATGCGGCGCGCGAGGTCGTCGCGCCGGAAGCCGGCGGGTGGCACCTCCGCCTCGTCGAGGAGGGCGCTCAGGCCGGCCGCGGTCCTCGCCGCGTCGCCGACGATCCCCACATCGACCGGGAAGTAACGGCCGAGGGCTGCCGGGTTGGTGTCGACCTGGACGATTCGCTTGCCCGCGAGCAACTCCCCTTTCAGCGTGGTCAGGGCATTCAGCCCCGCGCCGAAGACGACGAGACAGTCGGCCCGGCCGATCACGTCCGAGGCAACCGGGTGGGACAGGGTCCCGACGATGCCGATGTCGAAGGGGTCGCCTGCGAAAAGCCCCTTGCCGCGCAGAGTGGTGCCCAACGGCGCACCGATCCGCTCGGCGAACTGGCGGAGCATCCCGGCCGTGCCCGGAGAGCCGGCACCGCGGCCGCCGATGACGAGGGGTCGGTTGGCGCCGGCGATCAGAGCGGCAGCGTCTTCGAGGTCCTCGGCTGACGGCGTAAGCACCCCATTGACCAGTTGCTGGATCCTGCCGGCTGCAATCGTGGTGTCGGCCTGCTGAAAGTCCGCGGGCACCTCGAGCACGACAGGACGCCGCTCCGCGACGGCCTGCCCTAGCGCGGCAGCCAGATCGGCGGCCGCCGTGTCGACCGAGCGGACCTGACAGTACGCCGCGCCGGTCGGGACGACGACGTCGCGCTGCGGGATGTTCTGCAGATGGAAGGCCTCGTGCCTGGCCGTGTCGCCGGCTATGACCAGCAGCGGATGGTGGCCGCGGGCCGCGTCGAAGAGGGCGCTCACGCAGTTCGCGATCGCGCCGTGGGTGACGGTTGCGACACCGACGCGTCCGGACACGGCGGCGTACCCGGCAGCCATCAGCACCGCCCCGCCCTCGTTGGCTGCCGCAACGAACCGGCCGCCCTCCTTGCAGTGGAAGGAGTCGACGACGTACATGTTGGCGTCGCCCATGACGCCGAACATCACCTCGACGCCGTGCAACCTGAGGGCATGGGCGAGGACGTCGTTGAACTTCACCTGGGCACCACCTGTCGCCCGGACAGCACCAGCGCCTGTTCGTCGCTCTGGTCCGGGGATCCGCGACGCGCCCGTCTTTGCGCGACGCTAGTTGCGGTCACATGACCGGGGGACACCCGAACGGGTCAAATCCCCGGCCCCGGCACAATGCCGGTCGACCGGAGATCTGGACGGGTAAGCCGGGACCGGCGGGCTTCGGCTGCGGTCTTCGGCTCGCTGAGTCTGCGCAGGCAGTAGACCCGTCGGAGCCGGGGTCGGGATTTGCAGACGACGATGGTGTCCGGGGCTCAGCCGCGGTTGCGGTTACCGCTGGAGGCGTCCAGGGGCAAGGTGCCGATGTAGCTGGAGAACTGGCCTGCCGGCGGGAACGGCGGATATCACAGACGTAGCCGAGGATCTTCGGGGACAGCACGACGGCGATGCCCGTGGACCTCGTCAAGGTGCTGCCGGTCGCGGCGACGGCGACGCGTTGGGCGGCCTCGCTGGCTCTGAGCTTCGGCTCGATGCAGCGCGAGCTGCTTGAGCGCCAGCCGTGGGCAAGCCCCCACCAGCTGGCCGAGGCGATCCTCGGCTGAACCAAGGCCTGGTACAACCCACGCCGCCGCCACTCAAGCCTTGGCAACCTGTCCCCGATCGGCTAGAACGACCCTACAGCCGGCCGCAGCCGCGGCCTGATCTTCGAAGAAGAGCAGTCCCGAGAATGCGGGGAGGCTCAGAAATTTTGTGGTGCGCGTATGGATACGGAACTTGATGAAGTGCGACCGCAGTGGCTGACATGGCCAGCTGGCGTGATCGCCACGCTTGCATGGGCCCTTGGTCGCATGACGAATATTTTATTTTTCGACCTAGTCGTCGTTGCGGCTCTCTCATGGTTGGTTGGCTGCCTTTTGACCAACTATGCAGTTCGCTTTCTCGTAAAAAATGGACAACTTCCTTGCGAAACCACCGAAGACCAGCCCGAAGCTGACCAGCCTCCGTGACTTCGAGAAATTTGTGTCCACGATGCATGTTGAGTTGATCTTGTCGTAGCGTGGGCGAGGCGACCGGGGCGCCTGCCGGGCGATGTATGGGCCGGAGGTCTGCGGTGGGACACCGTCCGGCCCAGGGACTGGGCCAGTGGGGTAGGACACCGGCCGCGTGACACCATTCCAGCCACACCTGCGAACTCAGCCGGCGGCGGGCACGGAACCACTGAGCGCCTCACGGTTGAGGGTCCGCCGCGCGAGCAGCTGGGCCAGCAGCCACCAGGTGGCGAGCGCCAGGAAGAAGCTCAGGGCGGGTCTGTGCCCGGTCAGCGGTCAGCTAACAGCGTTGTCAACAGCAACGGCAGGAGCAGAACGGTCACGAGCAGGATCACCCGCACCCGACCCGAGCGCCGTTCGACGGCCCGCTTCACCCGTACGCCCAGCCGCACCGGGCTGGATCCCCCTGTGCGGATGACGGAGGACTCGGTCGTGACGGACGGATCAACTGCCATCGAGGTCCTTTCGTGATCGTTTGACGCTCTCCTCCGGGCGATCGAATGCGACCGGGACGGGGTGGCCCGTCAGCTGGGCAGGGCGGCCCTGAGCTTAGCCAGAGAACGCTTCAGCAGCCCGGACACGTGCATCTGTGACAGTCCGACCTCGGTGGCGATCTGCGTCTGGGTCATGTGGCGGTAGAACCACATGGTGAGAATCCGGCGCTCACGCAGGGGAAGGTCGGCGAGCAACGGCAGGAGGGTCAGGTGGTCGTCCACGCGCGCGTAGCCGGGATCGGCGGCGCCGATGAGTTCGATGGTCTCGACGTGATCGGCTCCGAGGTGGGGCTCGTTGAGGGATGGCAGGCGGTAGGCCTGCGATGCGGTGAGGGCGACCACCACGTCTTCGATGCTCACGTCGAGGTGGTCGGCGAGCTCCGCGGCGGTCGGGTGGTGGCCCTGCCGCTGCGTGAGGTCCCCCGTGACGGCTCCCACCATGCTGTTCAGCTCCTGTGCGCGGCGCGGGACCCGCATCGCCCATGCCGTGTCGCGGAAGTGCCTGCGGAGGGCACCGAGAATCGTGGGGACCGCGTAACAGGAAAACGGCACGCCCCGGTGGACGTCGAATCCGTCGACGGCCTTGACCAGGGCAAGGGCAGCGACCTGGGTCAGATCGTCATAGGGCTCCCCACGTCCGACGTATCGGCGGGCCAGCCGGCTGGCCATGGGGAGGCTGCCCTCGATGATCCGATCCCGGAGCCTCGTGCGACCAGGATCATCGCAGGCCAGGGCAGCGTGTCGACGCAACAGCTGGTCGTTCGTCACGGGCACTTCATCCGCCGGCGGATATCGGGGAACGGTCGTCGCCGTCGGGGTGGGGATGTCCATTGTTCAACGCCCCTTACGGCTGGTGGCGGTCAAATTGACGGCCACCGGGGTCCCGGGCGACAACATCACCGTACGCCTCATCGTGCCAATCGGCACCGCCGGAAGTCGGCCGGCGGGACAGGCCCGGCGGTGGCGGTCGGGCGGCATCGACCTGACCGGGCAGTCAGGCGGACAAGTTGGCTGCCGTTCCTGGCGCGAACTGCTCGGAACCGTCGACGATCGCCTGGGACAGTTCGGACAGCCGCCGGTTGCGGCTGCGGGCGCCGTCGCGCAGCAGCGCGAAGGCTTCGCCCACGTCCACCTGGAGGCGTTCGGCCAGGACCCCCTTGGCCTGCTCGATCAGGACTCGGCTGTTCAGTGCGGTCTGCAGCTGTTCGGCGAGGATGTCACGCCGGTGGATGGCGCGCTGTTGCAGCAGTCCGATGGTTGCCACGTCGGCGAGCGCCTGGCCGATGCGGAGCTTGCCCTCGTCGAGGGCCCCCGGCCGGACATCGAAGAGGTTCAGCGCGCCAATGACCTCGGAGCGCAGGCGCATGGGCAGGGCGTGCACCGCAGCGAAGCCGACCTCGGCCGCGGCGGCGGTGAACCTTGGCCAGCGATTGGCGGTTGGCAGGTCGGCGACCGACACCGCTTGACCGGTACGGAAGCAGTCCAGGCAGGGACCCTGGTCGGTCTGGAGCTGGAACAGCTCCAGCAGTCGGGTGCGTTCGGAGGAGGCGGCGACGACCTGCAGCGTGTCCCGCTGGTCCGTCAGGAGCAGCCCGGCCGCCGACACACCCAGCAGTTCGACACACCTCTCGGTCAGCACGTGCAGGAACTCGATCACGTCGAAATCGTCGACGAGAGTGTCGGCCATTTCCACGAACACGTCCGCCAGCTGGCTCTCGCCCATGTCACTCACCCTCGTCGTACCATAGTCCCGCCGGCTCTCCGGCGGTACGGGGCCGTGGTCGGCGCCGCCGCCTCGCGACGGCCGCGGTCGGACTCTCAGCCGGCCCCGCCATCCCGTGCGTCGTCGGTGGAGTCGAAACGCAGCCGGCGGGCAACCACGTCACCTGCCACATCCCGCAGCCGCCGGCCGTGGGAGTAGGCAAAGGCGCGTAACCGGATCAGCGCCACCGCCGCGGTCACCCCCAACTGGGCCGTGACCATCCCCGTGGCCTGGTGCACCTCGGGATGCTGCAGACCGGCCTGCTCGGGCCAACGCTCGTCCCGGTCCGGCCGCGCGCCATCGAGCAGCACCGCGCACGCCGTGTCAGCCAACACCAGGGCGTCGGTCAGCTGCTCGCCGTCGAGGCCGCCAGACCGCGCACGGTAGAGGTCCAGTACACCGAGACGGATCCCGCCGACCTGGAGCGGCAGCGCGAACACCGCACGGACCCCGGCGAGCACCGCCGCCGGGGCGAACACCGGCCAACGGGCCAGGCATTCCGGCGCCGCCAGATCGGCGACCAGATGCGGGCCGGCGCTGATCGCGTCCACGCACGGACCTTCACCGAGGGTGAGGGTCAGGTCCTCCAGTTCCGACGCGGTCCGGTCACTGGCACACAGCACCTCGCGTGGGGTGGCGCGCAGCGTCACCGCGACGGCGGCAGAGTCGACGCCGGCGACCGCCACCGACGCGGCGCAGACGTGCTCGACCGCGACCGTCTCGCCCCGGGCCACGTCCATGACCAGGGTCCACAGCCGGATCCTGCGATCGGAGTTCATCGGTTCGCCGTACCGGGATCGGCCGCGCGACCACAATCGGACGCGGTCAGTCGGAGCACAGGCACGCGGGTGCGAGAAGCGACTCGCAAGCGGGGACTGGTCCCGCTGATCTGCTCGTCCAAGACTGGCTCCGACCCGGGTCGTCCGAAGCGGACAGATACCGTGTGGCTGACCGGGGTCTCGGGTGACGCTCTCACCGTACTCCTGGCGGGCGGCGCGGGGCGCCAAGGCGATCGCCGACACGATCGCCGCCGGGACCGCAGAAGCGTACGATGGTAGTTGTCGCTCGGGACCCCGGTGGCTGACAGTTCGCCGCCGGCGGACGCACCCCACCGATCGAGGTCCCCCGTGTTGGCCGCCCGACGCGCAGAACGGCCAGCGTGCCGAGGTGTCGTTCCTCGGCGCGCACGGGCACCTGCCCATGGGCGTAGCTCTGCTGCTGGCCGCGGTCTTCGGGATCCTGCTCGTCGCCCTCCCCGGCACCGCCCGCATCGTGCAACTCCGGATGCTCCAACGCCGTCCCGCCGGAAACCCCGACGCCCGACCCAGGCCCGGTCCGCTCTCCCCGACGGTGACCGGCACCGCCCGCGTTACGCCGAAGCGTTCGTACCGCCAGGACAGGTGAGCCATGCCCACCACCGTGATCCCCCCGTCGCCGCCTTCCCGGCCCGGACTGTCCCTCGCTCCCACCAGGGGCCGGACGGTCCTGGACGGCGGATGGTGGCCGCGTTCCTGGGACCCGGTGGCCGAACTCCCCGGCCTCGTCCTCGCCCTGACTGAACGGCATGGCCGGATCCGGCACATCATGCTCAACATCCACGCCTGGGACAGCCGGATCCGCCGGTTGGCGGTCGGACCGGACGTGGTCCGGATCGGCTGGTTCGACACCCTCGACCCGGCCCTGCTGGTCGCCACCACCGGCCGCGACGACCAGGTCGACCTGCTCGTCGTGCCACCCGGCACGACACCCGAGGCAGCCGAGCGGGCCATGGCCACCGCCGCCGACCCGACCAACCTCAGGCACGCACCCGACATCCTCACCACCGGACCGACCCCGCAGGACGCGACAACGACGACCAGCTCCGACGCGTACGCGGTGTGGGACAACGAGGGCGGCAGCCCCGCGTCGGGCGGAATCCACCGAGGCCACACCGAATCCACCACCCGTCCCCGCACTGGAGTGCCCGCATGAACGCTCTAGCGACAACCATCGTGATCGCGATCGTGGCGATCGGCATCATCGGCCTCATCACCGCCGCCCGAGCGGTGCGCGTCGTTCAGCAGTACGAACGCGGGGTGGTCTTCCGCTTCGGCCGGGTGCAGGAGGGCAGCCGCAGCCCGGGGCTGACCCTCATCGTCCCCGGCGTCGACCGGCTGGTGAAGGTCAACCTGCAGATCACCACCCTCAGCGTTCCTGCCCAGGACGGCATCACCCGCGACAACGTCTCCGTACGCGTCGACGCGGTCGTCTACTTCCGCGTCGTCGACCCCGTCAAGGCTCTGGTGAACGTGCAGAACTATCTTTACGCCGTATCCCAGGTTGCCCAGACCTCGCTGCGCGCGGTGATCGGCCGCGCCGACCTCGACGAACTGCTCTCCGACCGGGACAAGCTCAACTCCGAACTCACCAGCATCATCGACACACCGACCGAAGGACCGTGGGGTGTGAAGGTCGAACGCGTCGAGGTCAAGGACGTCGCGCTGCCCGAATCCATGAAGCGGTCCATGTCCCGCCAGGCGGAGGCCGAACGCGAACGCTGCGCCCGGGTCATCGCCCCTGACGGCGAATACCAGGCTGCCACCAAACTCGCCCAGGCCGCCGCCACCATGGCCGCCGACCCCGCCGCCCTGCAACTGCGACTGCTGCAGACAGTCGTGGAGGTCGCCGCCGAGAAGAACAGCACCCTCGTCATGCCGTTCCCCGTCGAACTCCTGCGCTTCCTGGACCGCGTCACGCCCGCCGCCAGCACGCCGGCACCGACCGCCGCGACCCGGCCGCCGGCCCCTGAGACGGTGACGGTGCCGGCCGTGCGACGCGTGACCAGCGAGCCCGAACCGGAGGCCGCACCGATACCGGTGCGCTGACCGGACGTGGCGCCGGCCCGGTGACCCCGCCGGTCACCGGGTCAGCGCCGGTGCGATCGGCTACGACCCGGTTGATCACCAACCCGAGGATCGGATGTGCGGCCACGACGGCTGACAGCGCGCCGCGAGTCAGTTGGCGGCAAGCGGCGGTCAGTCAGTCGGTGTACGGAAGGAAGTTCCGAGCTGTGCCGGCGGTATGGTTCCCAGCGCGACGGCGAGTTCGCGACCGAGGAGATCGTCATAGGCGGTGCCGAGGGTCGGCGTAGGGCCGTTGATCCCGCGGAGCCGGTCTGCGGCCCGGCGAGCGGCGATGGCGGTCACCCAGGCGGTGCCGTCGAGCTGGCGGGAGGCGGGCATCGGCGCGAGCCGCCACACCTCGACGAACACCGCCCGGGTCACCGCCACGGCGAGCGCCGGGCTGCCGAGGCTCTCACACACCTGCGTGAAGACGGCGCGGACGAGACGACGGTGGAAACGGCGGAAAGCGGCCTGGTCGCGGTCGGCGATCCGCTTGACGAGATCATTGACGGACTCAGTACCCGGCACGACGTAGATGCGTGGGACAGACATCCGATGCTCCTGGTGGTGTGCCTGCGGTTCGGGCACCACCAGGGACCAGGGCGGCTGCTGCGTCTCTCACCCTACGCCACCGGTAAGGTCACGGAGCGCATCGGGCGTCCACCGATCGCGGTCGCGGCTCGGCGGGGAGCAGCCCGTGCGGACGCGTGGGGCTTCCAGCAAGGCCGTGGCGATCATGTCGACGCCACCGCTCCCTCCCCCATCGCCACCCAGGTTCGTCCACCTGATCCGCTGACCCGGCGCCACCACAAATCCGCACCCGGCAGAGGTTGGCCGACACCTGCTAGACGCCGGCGCTGCTGCGGCCAGCGCGGTGCCCGAGAGCCCGCGCGGCCCCACCTGTGGCTCCCGGTGGGGCCGCGGTCACGGCCGGGTCAGCGCGCCGTGCCCTCCAGCACGGTGCGAGCCCGGTCGCCGTACCCAGCGGCGACGAGAACCTCGAAACGACTGGGTACGGTGGCACTCCTGGATGTGAAATCGCGACGCCCGCCGGTCAGGGCATAGCCGGCCGCGGCGAACGCCATCCCGAACAGCGCACCCCAGGCGAGACCCAGGGTCAGTCCCACGACGCGAACGGCCGCGTGTCGGTCACGTGGTCGGGCCAGCGAATCGGTGCCACAACCGGTCGGCCGGCCGCGCACAGCGCAGTGCGACAGCAACGGGATCTGGTCGGCTCGTGAGCGGATCGACGGCGGCGGGCGGTCAGCCACCGGGGGCCCGAGCGACACCCTCACCATACGCGCAGTCAGCGGGAAAGGCTTCGCGCTGACCGGGGCGAATCAGCCGGGCTGGTGGGGAAGCGGGTTCGATCCGATCATCGCCGCCGGCAGTGTGGGAGCGTAGGCTGCGGGTGTCGCTCGGGACCCCGGTGGCTGACAGTCCACCGCTGGTGCACGCGCCCTCGGTTAGGGCCCCGACGACGGCCCGATCCCCGTTCTGGGATGCAATCGCGGCGCTACCTCGCGGACCACTCCTGCCGCCGGCCTCGCCGGTCGCGCCGGGCGCGATGAACCGATGCCACCAACCGCTGGGCCTCGGGCCGCGCCCGTCATGAGCCGCGCGAGGTGCGTGACCGGCCTCGCCAGACGACATAGAGATCCACGAAGGGACGCTGTCGTGCCGACCCAGACTCAACCGACCGACGCTCGGGCCGTGATCCAGGCGCTGGTCGGAGCAGCAACCGTGGCGGGCTACGCGCCGTCGATCCACAACACCCAGCCATGGCGGTGGCGGGTGGGCGGGACCCGGTTGGACCTCTTCGCCGACCGCGCCCGGACGTTCGCCGTCACGGACCCTGACAGCCGGCTCGCGACACTGAGCTGCGGAGCCGCTCTGCACCACGCCCGGATCGCCCTGGCCGCGCAAGGCTGGCGCGCCATCGTGACCCGGATGCCAGATCCGACCGACCCCGGCCATCTCGCGCACCTGCGCGTCGTCGGGCGGGCGCCGGTCGAACTGCGGGCGGTCCGCCGTACGCACACCATCCGGTTGCGCCACACCGATCGCCGTCCCGTCAGCGGCCCGGCGGTCGGACCCGACGACCTGCGCGCCGTCACCGCCGCGGTGCAGGCCGAAGGGGCGTGGCTGCACATCCTGCGACCAGACCAACTGCTGGACCTCGCCGCCGCAGCCAGTCACGCCCAACAGACGGAGACCGCCGATCCGGCGTGGCAGGCGGAGCTGGCGTGCTGGACCGGTGGCACCCGACCAGCGGGCACCGGTGTTCCCGACGACACGATTCCCCTCCGTGCTCCGCAGACGACCGTGCCCGGCCGCGACTTCGGCCACCACGGCGACCTACCGGTGAGCACCGGGCACGACCGCAATGCCGTGTACGGGGTGCTCTACGGTCCCAATGACCAGTCAGTGGACTGGTTGCGCGCGGGTGAAGCCCTGTCGTCGGCCTGGCTCACCGCGGTCGAGCTCGGGGTGTCCGTCCTGCCGCTCAGCGCCGCCGTCGAGGTGGCCGGCACCCGCCAGTCGGTGCGGCGGCTGGTGGCCGACCTCGGGCATCCGTACCTGGTGCTGCGACTGGGAATGCTCGACACCGACGACCCCGGGCCGCCGCACGCGCCGCGACTGCCCGCCCAGCAGCGCATCGACCGGCCGACGCCGAAGGCATCTCGTCCCGGCCCGGCTGAAGACGACAGGCCCTCCGGCCCGAAGGGTGGCGGCCGACATGACCCCGCATCACCACCGACACCCCGCTAACCAGTACCGGCACGATCACCGCACGTCCGGACAACGCCTGGCCGACTCGGTCACCTCGGTGTTCGGGTCACAGTTCGGCATAATCGCTGCCGCGACGGTGCTGCGACCCTGGCCGCACCTGGGCGATGGTCGAATCGATGCTGCTCACGAATCCTCCCGGTAATCGACGCTCAGCACGCCGCCGGGGTCTGGAGCAAACGCTTCCATCAGCCTACTCCGCCACCCGTACGGCATACCTGAACGGCGCTACCAGACGCTCGGCCGGACGGCGAGTAGGCGGACGAAGGCTCCGGGGGGCTCGGCCTGGCGTGGTCATCTGGCAGAGGTCGGCTGGCGGGCGCGTTCCTGTGAGCGTCTGATCTCCGCCTCAGATTCGGTCCGGCCTGCCCAGATCCCGCGTTCGACGTCGACGCTTTTGCCCGGCTCCAGGTCCTTGTACACGTCGAAGAAGTGTTGGATCTCCAGCTTGTGGAAGTG
The DNA here is from genome assembly GCF_018070095.1 of Micromonospora sp. U56. Classification (NCBI taxonomy): domain Bacteria; kingdom Bacillati; phylum Actinomycetota; class Actinomycetes; order Micromonosporales; family Micromonosporaceae; genus Micromonospora; species Micromonospora sp. U56. The sequence continues at coordinate 6,207 of NZ_JAGPYL010000048.1, read as the reverse complement.
TTCCAGATCCGTGATGTCGCCCAGGTGCGCGAGGCGAGGGTCAGCCGTGGGCACGCACAGCACCTTTGGGTCGGGCCCCTTCTCGTCCCGCATCCGGAACATGCCGATGGCCCGGCATCGGATGAGGCAGCCGGGAAAGGTCGGTTCCTGTACCAGCACCAGCGCGTCGAGGGGGTCGGTGTCTTCGCCGAGGGTGTTTTCGATGAAGCCGTAGTCGGCCGGGTACTGAGTCGCGGTGAACAGGGTGCGGTTCAGCCGGATCCGGCCGGTCTGGCGATCCATCTCGTACTTGTTGCGGGTTCCCTTGGGGATCTCGATGGTGACGTCGAACTCCATGCGGCTGCTCCGCCCTTCGGACCTTCAGTCGGTGACCGGCTATCGGCCTGGTCGGTGATGAACACGCCGATCTCGCTGCCGTGCGAGTGTCGAACACCGACAACAACGCGGCGGGCCAGTAGCTGTAACGGCTGGTTCGGCGGGCGAACGCAGGCACCTCGAGAGTGTTCCGCCGCGGTTGGGGCCCGCCGGCCTCCGACCGACGCGGGACCGCTGTGGTAGGTCAGTTCGCCCAGGAGCGAGTGATCAACAGAGGTAGGAGCAGGGCGAGGACCAAGAGCAGTCCCCGGATGCGGCCGGCGCGGCGGCGTATGACGCGCCGGACCCGTTCGCGGTGCATTTCGCGCGGTGGGGCCTTCGCGGGGCGCGACGGGCTGGACCGTGGAGATCGGACGGGTTGCCATCGTGTTCTCCTTCCTGTTTGCGAGGCTGGTCCGGTCCGACACCCGGTCTGCCTCGTCCGCTGAGGCCCGGTGCTTGCGGGCCGACGATGCCGGGTTGGATAGATGTGTGCGCTGTCGAACGCGGCGTGTCCGGTATGCAGGGACGAGACATCAGCGGGCGTTGCGGCCACGACCCCCAAGTAGCACCAAGCGCGCCAGGCCGAACAAGCGTACGATCGAGTTATCCCGGAATCGACGACATCCCATTCCTGAGGTGCCAGCCACACCGGCCCTACCCCAGGGGATGTCATGTCCGTCAATCGCACCCGAAACGCACCGGCAGACCCGGCCACCACAGCGCCGCCGCGGGCCCCAGCAGGCCCCACCCAGCCAGGCGCCCCCCACCCTGGCGAGCGCCGCCTGGATCAGCCGCGCGAACAGCCTGCCCGGGACGTGTGGAAGACCGACGGGGGCAGCCTGGCTGCCATGATTCCGACCGCGCGGCGGAACCGGGCCCCGATCCTGGGCGCGTGGATCGGAACAGTGATGACAGCAATGAGGGAAGCAGCCACCCGTGTCAGCGTCGGGCGCCGGTTTGCCGCGCACCCATCCCCGCCCTCACCCGACTCCGGCGAACGCCCCGCCGCCGGCACGAAGATCCACGATAGGAAGGAAACCAGCATGACACCCATGGTCGACCGCATCCGCACATTCCTGCACAACCCGCAAGGACAACGGCTCACCCGCAAAGCGCGTGAGCAGCTCAACAAGCCCGACAACCAGCAGCGGCTGCGGAAGCTTGCGCAACGACTCCGGCGACGCGGGTGACTCCCGGCGAGCCCGTCAGATAGCCAGAGCCACCATGACACGTCGTCGGCCTCGCCAGTGACGTCAGCAGCGGGACCAGGGCGCGCCGCCGTCCTGGTCCCTGCCTGCGGGGCCTCCAGGACAAGGAACGGCGCCGTTGCGTTGTGGAACCGGTGGACGGGTTGAACCTGGGCAGGGTCCGCGGTCAGATTGCTTGGGCGACTTCGGTGAACGCAGCGGCGACCCGCGTTGTCGGCGGGGCGTCGACCGCGAGTTCGTAGTGGCCGCGTCGAACGTTCTGCATGAAGGCATGTCCGGCGATGATCACCTGTGCTGTCTCCTCCGTTCGCAGCCCATGCATCGGTCTCAGCCGGCGTTTGAGCTGGCTGTGATCAGCCTCGATCGGATTATTGGCGTACTGCTCGACGTGGTGCCACGCCGACGGGATCAGCTCGTCGATGACAGCGGGGGTAGACCGCGGCGGCGTCGGTGACCACCTCGCTGGGTGTCACCTTCAACGCCGATAGCGCCCGGCGGAAGAACCTCCGCGCGGCGCCGGCGTCCCGACGCGCCGAGACCAGCACATCGATGACCTGCCCGTACTGGTCGACCGCCCGGTACACGTACCGCCAGACTCCGTTGAGCTTGACGTAGGTCTCGTCGACGTGCCACCTATCGCCTGGTGAATGGCAGCAGAACCGGGCAGCGTCGGCCAACAGCGGCGTGAACCGCTGCACCCACCGGTACACGGTGACGTGATCGACCTCCACGCCGCGCTCGACCAGAAGTTCCTCAACGTCCCAATAGGACAGATTGAACCGCAGATACCAGCGCACCGCGACGACGATCACCTCGGTTGGGAACCGGAAGCCAGCGAACGCCGACTTCGGTGGCGGCCACGAGCGAGGACGCACCAACGACTTCACCGATCAAGCCTGCCTCGATCACGCCAACGCTCAACGCAACAGAGCCTCGACAGCAGCCTGCTGCTACTGGGCCGCGGCGACGAGTGGCTGGACTACCGATACTTCCACTCCTCTAGGCCCCGGCCGCCAGCCGGACACATCGGTGCGTAGAAGGCGGCTGACTCCTTCGAGGACGCTGAAGAGGTCGCCGAGCAGGAAGCCCTGGTCAGGGCAATGCCGGTGGGATCGGAGTACCAGCCCGTGGGACCCATGTCGCGCCTGCGCGTTTGGCCGCAGAGTCAGGCGTCGATTCAGCAGGTTCGCTCCTGGCCCGCGGACGGTGCTCGACACGCTTTCGACGCGGGTCGATCGCGGAGCCGCAGCAGAGTGACCACTTCGGTCTTCACTGGGAGGTCAAGCACGCCAGATCGCCACATCGTTGCTGCTCACGGCCTTGGCCGGTGGCGGGCTGCTTGAGCACTTCGGCAAGGATGACCACTTCGTTAGCGTGCACCCAACCTGCTCCCAGCGAAAGCCCCGCCCCGGCCGCAGACTCGTTACCGCCCTGACCTGCGCATACTCCCCACCAGGCGAGATAGAGCGCAGTTGAAGTCTGTTCAGCGCCGTTGAGCACTGCGTGTGAAGCAGGACGCCGCACCGACTCTGGCCTGCGGAAATGGAAACCTGCAGGTCGGGGTGGGTGCAGTTGAGTGCCGTTCGGTGCCGTTGGGCGCTGTTTGACGCCGTTCAGTGCACCCGGTTGCTCCCAACCTGCTCCCCAATCTCGGGCCGCGAGACCAGCGGCAACTGACCGGCTGGCACATCCTCTCGTCGCGCAGAAACCGTGCCGGTGTGGGCGCCGGACAGGGGTACTTGGCCCCTCTACTGCGACGCGGGCGCCCGCCACCCCGCTGCCCCCGACCCCGGCGGCATCGACGTCGGCGAACCGACCGCCCCGCACACCCTCCGTGAGCAAGTGGGTATGGCTAATCAACGAGCTTATTTGCGGATTAAATCCGCCATAAGCGGCGCCCGAGGGTCAGTGCGCGCCGATAATCTTCACCGCGCGGAAGGCCGGGGCCCAAAGGACCGCCACTCCCGAGCCGCCCGAGGCAGTCGACCGCCAAGGGCGCCGGCCCCGGCCCTTCCGTCCAAACGTCAGCCGCCAGCGTTTCAGCGGATCCGTTTCGCGCCGTACGCCGTGCGCCGTACCGGCTTCACGCCCGTCGCGACCGCGTCACCACGTGCCTCCCGACCAGAAGTTCTCCATCAGGGCGTTGTCGAACGAGTCGCCGACCGAGCCCATGGAGGGCAGGATCCCGTTGTCGGCCAGGCGTTGCGCGTTCTCCGACATGACGAAGGCGGGGTGCGCGGGGGTGCCGGTCGCCGCCGCCAGCCCACACCATCCTGGCCTTCCTGGCCATCACCGACAGCGCTGCCTGACCCGGGCCCCAGTGGACTAGCCGCCTGTCATGCTGGCACCATCGCGGTGATCGGCTCAGCGGCGGTGCCAAGGATGGACATCAGTTTCGTCCGGGTTCGCGAGCTCGTCCCCGACGATCAGGAGATCCTTGACGTCCTGGTGGGAACGTCAGCCGCCGAGGCCTTGCGCCTGATGCGCTCGCACAACGTGGACCAGCTGCCCGTCCGGACCGCCCACGGCCACGTGGTTGGGGTGTTCAGCCATCGGTCACTCGCCCGGGGCCTCCCGCATGTCCCGGGGCAGAACCCGCTGGCGGCGCCGGTAGACGATCTGGTTGAGGATCTGCCCTTCGTGGCGTCGTCGGAGCGGATGGAGAAAGTGCTCGAGCCGCTGGCCATCGACAACGCGGTCCTGGTCGGCGACGAGGAGCGGCTGCTCGCCGTCGTGACACCCGCCGATCTCAACCGGTTCCTGTGGCGGCGTACCCAGCCGTTCCTGCTGCTGCGGGACATCGAGCTTGGCGTACGCGACCTGATGAGCTCTTGCTGCGCCGCCGACGACCTGGCAGCGTCGATCACCGCAGCGCTGCCTGCGGATGTAGAGGTCGCGGAGCCCCGCCTGGAGAACCTGACCTGGTCCCAGCTCACCACAGTGCTGCTACACGACGGCAACTTCGGCCGGTTCTTTCGGCACCGCTTCGGGCGGAACCGGGGGGTCGTGAAGGTCACCCTGGAACCTGTCCGCGAGATCAGGAACAAGGTGTTCCACTTCCGTGGCGAGATCCTGCCCGAGGAGGTGCAAAGCTTGTCCGAGGCCGTGACCTGGGTCCGGCGCCGCGCCATCATGAGCGGCGGCGGCCGGTGAGGTACCTGTACGCGCATCAGCGAGACCTGTTGGAAAAGCTCCGGGACCCATCGTGCCCGCGGGCCGGTGTAGTCCTCGCACCTCCCGGCGCTGGCATCCGCACCGCTGTCCTCTTGCACGTGGCCGGCGTCGCCCCGACGTCGCTGGTGATGGTGGTGACGCGGAGCGTCGCAGAGGCCCGCCAGTGGGCTGCCCGGCTCGCGGATCGGGACGTGGTGGTGCGACTGCTCGCCGGCGCCTCCGACGCGCTGGAACTGCTGGAGAGTCTCGACCGCCTGCGCGATGGCGCGATCGTGACGACCTTCAGCAGGCTGCGGAGTGGACCGAGCCGGCGGGTGCTGGCAAGCGTGCGTCCCGACCTGCTGATATGGGACGACCCAGCCTCCTCGCTGCCGGTCGAGCTCGCTGACCAGGCTCGACAGGTGGTGGCCCTGGTTTCTGAGGGCGACGGGCAGCATTGGGCACAATGGTCGGTGCTGCTGGCTGTCGGCACGGAGGTCTTGCACGAACGCGGCCACCCGACCGTGCGTGAGGTGCCCTTCGAGGTGAGCCGCGAGGAACTGGAACTCCGCACGGAGGCTCGGGCGCTGCTCCGGAACCTCGGCGTCGAGCACCCCCAGCGGTGGAGCAACAGTTTGCCGTCGTTGCACGCCCGGTTGCTGGCGCGTGCCACGGACGCCGGCGAGCACCTGTCTACCCAAGTATGGGCGGTCCTCGACCGGATCGAGAACGCGCCGCCCGACGACGATCGACGGAACGTCCTGCGCCGCACGCTCGCCGGAGTCGCGTCGCTGTCCCGGCCCTGCCTCGTCGTCGCGCCCACGCCCGCCGACGCCATCTATACCGCCGACCAGCTCGCCGGGGCGGCGTCGGCGCCGGTCCCCGTCATCGACGCGACCCTATCCGCAACGGGCAGGCGGAGCGTGCTGGCTGGCCTCGCGCCGGGGCAATGCGTGGTCGCCACTCCTGTCCTAGACGACTTGTGGCACGAACTGCCGAGCGGCTCCGTCGTCGTACTGCTGCCCTTCCCGGATGGGAGCGGCTTGCCGGGCCGAATCGCAGACGCCGTGGCGGACATTCCAGGGCTCGACATCATCCGGCTGCGGGAGGTCCCGTCCCCCGTCGCCGGATGAGGCCCTGCGCGGCCCGGACGTCAGCCGGCAGCTGCCTCGCGCGCCTAGGCCCAGTGACGCCGCGGCTGACCGGAGGCCCGCAAGCACTGCAACGTGTGCGCTTTGAGCGGGGTTAGAGGCAATGCCGCTCAGTTAAGGGTTTGGGGCGCTCGTCAAGGGGCGTGTCGTTGGACGAGGGCGGCGGGGTCTCGGTATAGAGGTTTGTCACTCCAAGACAGCCTCTGGACCGGGAGCCCCGCCGTTGGAACAGTGTGCCATTACCCGGACGATCGCGGTGGCTGCCGGCCGGTTCGCGCCGGGTCATCTGGGTGAGTTGACGCAGCAGGTGCCCTTCGAAATGGTCGATGCCGTCCTGG
>NZ_JAGPYL010000047.1:0-44943 GCF_018070095.1 Micromonospora sp. U56 | reverse complement strand
GATCGCGCCCCAACGGCCCGTCGTTGTCAGCAGTCGTCAGCCGTTGTCGATCAGGCTGGCGATCTGGTTGTAGATCAGGTGCGCCTTCGCCCCCTGGTTCGAAGGGCAGCCGCCGAGGTGGTGCAGGGCGATCACCCGGTGGCTGGCGTTCAGCACCGGCGAGCCCGAGTTGCCGCCAGAGGTGTCACAGCTGTAGCTGATGTTCCAGGTGTTGTAGTTCGCGTTCCGCACGGTGCACGTCGTGCCACCTTGGGTGTTCTCGTAGATCGACAGTCGCTTCGGGCTGCCGTCGCCGTGCCCCGGGATGTACATCCGCGTGCCGGTGCTGGTGGCGGTCGTCGCCAGGTACAGCGTGCCGAAGCCCTGGATGTTGGTGAAGTTGTTCACCGAGTACAGGGTGTAGTCCAGTTCGCCGGAGCCGCCGGAGCTCACCTTGTAGAGGGTGGCGCCGCTCACCTTGGTGCCGGGCCCAGGGTTCGCGCCGCCACAGGTGGCGCACTGGTAGTTGAACTGCATCTCGCTGCCGCTGACGGCGGACTGCGTCGAGAAGCAGTGCTTGTTGGTCAGCATGCGGTTGGTGTTGCCGACCCGCCAGGTGGTGCACAGCCCACCGCCGCTGATCAGCAGCCGCGCCACCGCGTTGCCGCGGGCGTACTCGCTGGGGTGGCTGTTCTGGTAGCAGACCACGTCGCGGCGAGCGTCCGTGCTGCAGACGGACTGCGTGGAGAAGTTGTGCTGGGTGATCTCCGTGCGGTCGTAGCCGCGCCAGAACCGGTCGATGGTGGCGGCGCCGTCACGGGAGCGACGGCTGCTGTGCAGCGTCACCACTGCGGTGTCACCCTCCACCGACATCGCCCAGAAGCCCGGCTGCCCGTCGATGGTGTAGTCCGAGCCGGTCGCCCGGTTCAGGTAGCGGTCGTACCGGTAGTTCTCCTCGCCGTCGGGGCTCGACACCGTGACGTAGTCGCCGTGGGCCAGTCGCAATGAGCTGAAGTGCACCTTGACGTACGCCGCGCCGGGGTGCCGAATGATCTGCGTCCGGCCACCCCGGGCGTAGGACAGGGAGCCGTCGACGGTGCGGAGTTCACCGACCGTGGTGACGCCCTCGGCCGAGAACTGATCCGATTCGGGTGCCCGCTCGGAGTGTGGTGCGAGAGGTCGCACCGAGTACGCCTCGGCGGCGGGCACCGACAGCAGGCTCAGCCCAAGTGTGCAGGCGCCGAGCGCGACCGCCACCGTTCGCAGGCGGCGTAGGGCATGTTTCATCGTCGCTCCTCCCCGGAACCAGCATCCGGACGTGGCTTTGAACCTTCATACCGGAACTCAATTGAGAAATGCAAGTACATCGATATTGTCGTCGCGGCGCCTGCGGCCACGGCGGCCCGGCTCCAGGTAGGTGTAGCTTCGGCTCCGTGCGAAATGTCTGCGTGGTCGGGGCGGGCGCGATCGGTGGGATGATCGGCGCGCGCCTAGCCCTGGCCGGGCTCCCCGTGTCGGCCCTGGCCAGGAACGACACGCTGGCCTCGCTGCGTACGCACGGCTGGTTGTTGAGCTCGCGCGACGGCCGGCCGCAGGCCGCCCCGGTGGCCGCGGCCACCGACGACGCCGCGGCACTGGGCCCGCAGGACGTCGTGATCCTCGCGGTGAAGGCGCACCACCTGCCCGCGCTCGCGCCCGCGCTGGTGCCGCTGCTCACCCCGGAGACCGTGCTGGTCCCGGCGCTGAACGGGGTGCCGTGGTGGTTCTTCCACGACTTCGGCGGTCCACTGGCCGGCACCGTCCTGGACGCGGTCGATCCCGGCGGCGTCGTCTCGAAGGCGCTGCCACCTGAGCAGGTGCTCGGCTGCGTGGTCTACCTCGCCGCCCGCACCCTCCGGCCCGGGCACGCCGTGCACACCGCAGGTGACCAGCTGATCATCGGCGAGCCGTCGGGCGTGACGTCCCCGCGCGCGGCGGCGGTGGCCGCACTGCTGCGCCGTGGCGGGTTCACGGTGACGGTGTCGGAGTCGATCCAGCGGGACGTCTGGTTCAAGCTCTGGGGCAACATGACCATGAACCCGATCTCCGCGCTGACCGGCGCCACCGCCGACCGCATCCTCGACGACGCGCTGGTCAACACGTTCGTCCAGCGGGTCATGACGGAGGCGGCCGAGATCGGTGTGCGGATCGGCTGCCCGATCTCGCAGAGCATCGCGGAGCGCACGCAGGCCACCAGACGGCTTGGCGCCTTCAAGACCTCCATGCTCCAGGACGCCGAGGCTGGTCGCACCATCGAGCTGGACGCTTTGGTCACCGCGGTCGGTGAGATCGGCGCGCTGACCGGCGCGCCCACCCCGCACCTGGACGCGTTACTGGGTCTCGCCCGCCTCGCGGCCCGCGAGCGCGGCCTCTACTGACCGAGGCCTGCGGCGAGCGCTCGCGTTCGCGGCTCAGCAGGTGCCGGATCCCGCAGCAGCCATCACTGGCACCGTCCCACCGGCAGCTCAGAAACGTCTGCGTCGAGGGCGGCGCTCACCCTCGGCTCCGTCATGCCCGGCGCCGCGTGGACGGGCCGCCAGTGCCGGCGGGCGTGCTCCTCATCGCGTGAGCTGCGGGGCTTCCTGGCGGTGCCCCTTATACGGCAATACTCCGCTTTTGCCGGATTGCGGCTACTAGCATCGCTTTGGTCAGGCTTGCACTGATCGAGGATGCCCCGGTCGGACAGAACCGGCCCACTGGGCGCCACGGCATCGCCAATCATCGATCTTGATACGGGGACCGCAAGTGCACGTGCAGACTTCGGGGAATCGGCGAGCCGGCGGGCGTCGCCGGGCGGACGCCTCCGGTACGGAACACTCCGTTCGGCGCTACCGTCTCGGCGAGGACGTCCGGCGATCGGGAAGACCGCCGGAGATCTGGGCCGGACAGCGGGCACGGACCACGGCATGAGCGCACCGGCTCGGCCAGCACCCGAGACACTCGAAACCGAGATCCGGAATCTCTCGGGCGGCCGCGTCCTACGCGCCGGGCCCGGTGGACCGACCTTCGCGCCCTTCCGGCACCTGCGCGCCACCCGGGCAGCCACCTTCGTGTCGGCCCTGCGTTGGCGCGACCGGGTGGCCGTCGCCGGGCTGACCGCCGGCTGGGCGACCGCCTTCGTGGCCTTCTGGTTGTGGTGGTGGCAACCCGCGCACCGCGTCGGCTGGGCGGGACTGGCCCTGAACAGTCTGCTGCTGCTGTACCTGACCGCGCTGCCCGCCTACTACCTCCTCGCCGTCTCGCGGTTGCGGCAGGTCAATCCCGCGCTCGGGGTGCCGCGGCTGCGGGTGGCCTTCGTGGTGACCCGCGCACCGTCAGAACCCTGGTCGCTCGCCCACCGCACCCTCACCGCGATGCTGGCCCAGCAGTTTCCCTACCTGTACGACGTCTGGCTCTGCGACGAGGACCCGTCCGAGCAGGCCCTGCGATGGTGCGCCGCGAACGGGGTCGGGGTGTCCAGTCGACGTGGCGTCGCCGCCTACCACCGGGCCACCTGGCCTCGCCGTACCCGCTGCAAGGAAGGCAACCTCGCCTACTTCTACGACCACTGGGGTTACCGGGACTACAACGTGGTCGCCCAGCTCGACTGCGACCACGTGCCCCAACCGACCTATCTCGCCGCGATCACGCGACCGTTCGCCGATCCCGCCATCGGCTACGTCGCCGCACCAAGCGTCTGTGACGCCAACAGCGCGAACTCGTGGTCAGCGCGGGGACGGCTGCACCGCGAGGCGACCTATCACGGCCCGGTGCAGCTGGGCCACAACCGCGGCCTGGCTCCCCTGTGCATCGGCTCGCACTACGCCGTACGGACGCAGGCGCTGCGCGACATCGGCGGTCTCGGCCCCGAACTGGCCGAGGACTTCTCCACGACGTTCCTGCTCACCTCCGCCGGCTGGCAGGGTGCCTTTGCCATCGACGCCGAGGCGCACGGCGACGGCCCGCTCACGGTCGCCGACATGCTGATCCAGGAGTTCCAGTGGTCGCGCAGCCTCACCATGCTGCGCTACGACCTCGCGCCGGATCACCTGCGGCGGATGGGCGCCGCGTTGCGGCTGCGCTTCGCGTTCCAGCTGTCCTACTACCCGCTACTGGCGATCGCGACCGTCGTCGGCCTCGCCCTGCCCCCGTTCGCCGCGGTCACCGGGCTTCCGTGGGTCAACGTCAACTATCTGGAATTCCTGGCCCGCCTGGCTGCGGTAGCACTGTGGCTGCCCCTACTGACCTTGCTGCTCCGCCGGCGCGGACTGTTACGCCCCCGATCCGTGCCCGTCCTGAGCTGGGAAGGCGTCCTGTTCGCCCTGACCCGCTGGCCGTACGTCGTGTGGGGCGTGCTGGCCGCGACGCGGCTGAACGCACGGCCCAGGCAGGTCTCGTTCAAGGTGACCCCCAAGGCGCGCACCGGCCTGGAGCCACTCCCGACCCGACTCGTCCTGCCCTATGCGGCGATCACCGTGGTGCTGTCCGCGGCGGCTCTGCTCGGCGAGCGGTCGGCACACACTCCGGGGTACGTCTTCCTCTGCATTCTCGGCGCCCTCTGCTACGCGGCGGCGGGCCTCGCCGTACCCGCTCTGCATGTGGTGGAGGCAGCCCGGGCCGCCGGGCTGCGCGTGCGGTCAGTCGTCCCGACCGCCGCCGGACCCCTGCTGGTCGGCGTGGTGGCGCTCCTCCCGCTCGCGGCGGCCATCGCCGGCTACTCCTACGCCGCAGTGCCGCTCCATATCCGATAACGCCCCGCTGCGCGGACGCACAGGAAGGAATTTCTCATGTCTGGTTTGAAGACTGTCCTGGTGACCGGCGGGGCCGGCTTCATCGGGAGCCACACCTGCGTCGAGTTGCTCGAGCATGGCTACGAGGTGTGCATTGTCGACAACTACTCCAACAGCTCACCGGCGGCGCCGAGCCGGGTCGAGAAGGTGGCGGGCCGCCCGCTGCTGAGCGTCTACGAGGCCGACGTACGTGATCGTCGGGCGCTCTCGGCGATCTTTGCGGAGAACCCCATCGATGCGGTCATCCACTTCGCCGGACGGAAGGCGGTCGGCGAATCGGTGTGGATCCCCGTCGACTACTACGACACGAACGTCGGTGGCACGACGAGCCTGCTGCGAGCCATGCGGGAGAACGGCGTGCACCGCCTGGTCTTCTCCTCATCGTGTTCCATCTACGGGGAGGCGGCCCGGATCCCGATCGACGAGCAGGCCCCGCCACGGCCGACGAACCCGTACGCCAGATCGAAATGGATGTGTGAACAGATCATCGCCGACGCCTGCCGGCAGCACCGGGAGCTGGCGGCCTATGCGCTGCGATACTTCAACCCGGTCGGCGCACATCCCAGCGGGCTGCTCGGCGAGGACCCCCGCGGCATCCCGCAGAACGTGATGCCCTATCTGATGCAGGTCGCCATCGGCAGGCTCGAACGGCTGAGCATCTTCGGCCGCGACTACGCCACCGCGGACGGTACGGCGGTGCGCGACTACATCCATGTCATGGACGTCGCCCAGGCGCACCGCATCGCACTGGAGCGGCTCGACGAGGTGACGGGACTGGAGACCCTCAATCTCGGCACCGGCGTGGGGACGTCGGTCCTTGAGCTCGTCCGGGCGGTCAGTGCGACCTGTGGAAAATCCCTGCCGTACGACATCGTCGAACGGCGGCAAGGTGACGTAGCCAGACTGGTTGCCGACCCTGGCGCGGCGGCCCGGAAGTGGGGCTGGCGCACGACCCGGAACCTCGCCGCGATGTGCCGGGACGCGTGGCGCTTCCAGCTGCTGAATCCCGCCGGATTCGACGACGACCTGACGAGGGCGGTCGCCATCCCGACGGCGCGATCGCTCGATGCGGACGCGATGCCCAGATCACCTGCACCCGACCATCGTTGACGCTCGACGGCGACGATCACCGGCTTACGACCGCGCCTCAGGCAATGGTAGGACCGGCTGCCCTGGCGGCCCGCTCGATCTGCGCGCGGCTGGCTTCCCAGAAGGCCGCGTCGGGCTGCCGGCTGGCGTATCGGGCTGCTGTCCCGGTCAAGCCGTCGAGCTGTTCGCGCAGGATGTCGGCGTGTCCGGCGTGCCGGTTCGTCTCGGTGAGGAGGTGGACCAGGATGGCGAACGGCGTGACCTGTGGGCGCGGCCACCAGGGCACGTAGCCGGGCGAGTCGATGTCCAGGGCGATGATCGTCGCGTCTGAGTGCTTCCACACGCGACGGTAGCGGTCGATGATCTCCTCACGCGTCTCGTGCTCGGTCGCCCACATGTCGCTGCCGCTCGCCTCGGCGTCGTCCCAGCGAGCCAGGGGTTCGGGGAACGGCCGCCCGAAGACCTCGCCGAGGTACCTGGCCTCCCAGACCGACCGGTGCTTCACCAGGCCGAGAAGATTCGTGCCGGTCGCGGTCAGGGGGCGGCGGATGTCGTACTCGCCGAGCCCGTCGAGCTTCCACAGGATCGCGTCGCGAACCTCCCGCAGGTCGCTGTGCAGGTGCGTCTTCGCGACGTCATCGATCATGGGGCATGAGCCCGACGACCTCAACCTGCGATCACCACCGCCAAGCCCGACCGTCGTTCCCCGACCGCCACCATGGGCTGACCCCAGGCGCCGTCGGCAACGGCGTCATACGGAGTGGCGGAACCTCGCTCAGGCGGCGGGCTGGATGGCCCCGACGGTGCCGGCCCCGACGAGCGGTCGGCCGAGGAAGTCCACCGGTCCCGGATCGACATCGAAGAGCGACCGGAGGTTGAGGGCGCGGCCGGCCAGCGGCGAATCGCGGCGCGGCGTGAGCGCCTTCGCGCGTTGGGCCGGCGAGCCGGAGCGATCGGCCCTGCCGAAGCGCGGGTCTGCGCTCGATCCGCCGGCCCTCGCCCCGAGGCGTTCCTGCCCGGTCGCCGCGCGCCAACCTTCCAGATCGGCATAGGACGTACCAGCCCACGAAACGGCCCAGGTTCCCGATTCGGCGAAGAAGTTGTTGCCCTGCAACAGGACGTTGGCCGTCGAGAACTCATCGGCGAGCACGAGGTTGGTTTCGCCCGAGACGATCAGGTTGTTGCGCAGGACGATGTTGGACAAGCCACCAAAGAACTTCTGCAACCGGATGGCCGCGGGGGCCCAGCCCTTCGCCTCCATCACCACCGTGTTGTGGTAGACCTCGGCGTTGTTGACCGACCCGGCCAGGTGGATACCCGCGTACTCCGGCAGCTTGCGGGCGTCGTTGATGCTGATGTTGAAACGGACGACGTTGTCGGTGTGCGCGGCATTGGACTGGCCGCTGTAGAGCAGGTACCCGGCGCCGTCGTTCTCGTAGGACAGGTTGTACTGCAGGACGGACGAGGACACGTTCTGGTCCATGTCGAAGCCACCCCCGTCCTTCTGGCCGCCTGTGTGGTTGCGGAATGAGACATTGCGCTCCATGACCACGGCGGTCGAATCCCAGGTCCAGACGCCGACCGGTCCTTCGGGGGCCGCAGCCAACCACCCGTTGTCATGCGCGCTGGATCGCTCGATGCGCCCGCCTCGCACACTTCCGAGCGCGATTCCGCTGCCCGTGTTGTTGAAGCGATTGGTCGGGTCGCCCGGGTTGTGGTGCGCCTCGACCTCCGACACGACGACGTCTTCGTGCGCGTAGCGCGGCGCCGCGGCGTCAAAGCGAGGCCCGAAGCTCTTCAGCCCATTCTCCGTGTTGCCGTGCAGGTTGGCAGCACGGATCCGTACGCCACGGAAGCCGGTGGAGTTCGGGCCGGCGGCGATCTGGATTCCGTTCTTGAATCCGCTCACCTCGACCCCGGTGATATGCACGTGGTCGAGTGTCCGGCCGTCGGTCAGATCGGAGTAGAGCTCGATCCCGCCGGTGGTCCTGTTGTCCGCCCCGCCGCCGACGATCACCAAGTCGCGGATCTCGATGCCGGCCGTGTTGTGCACCCTGATCCCCGCGCCGCCGACGGCCTCGATCGTGGCACGGCCGGCGCCGTATGTGCTGACGACGACCGGTTTTGCCGCGTCACCCCCCTCGCCGGACCCGAAGGTCAGGCTCCCGCGAAAGTGCGCACCTCCTTCGAGCAGGAGTTTGTCTCCCGGCTTGAAGGCGAAGGCGGCGGCCTTGTCCAGCGATCGCCACGCTGTGGCGGGCGAGGAGCCGTCGAGGGCATCGTCCCCGGTCGGGCTGAGATGGAACGTGTGGATCACGGGCGGAGCGACTCCCCGATTCGACCTGAGCTCGAGAACGTGCGCAACCAGGGGAAGGAACACCGCCAGCGCCAGCACCAGCACCGCGCCGATTCGCCGACGTGAACGCCGGGTGGCTGACGGGCCGGACAGGTCCGCCCGCAGATCAACCTCACTCAGTTGCCTATCTGTACCGGCCAGCAAGAACTCCTACCGCCCTTCGGTAACCCCTGCATACCGCAACAAACGCCTTGTATCGGCATTTTAGGCCACTCTGGTACTTGTAGTCGTCATCCGCCCGGACTCCGCCGGATTCACGTACGGGCTCCTGGCTGCGCGGCGCGCCGCGGGCGAGGCAGGCGCCGGGGTTGCCCGTCGCTGACCGCCTGGGGTCGGCGGGCACGGTGATCGTGCCGGGCGGCACCAGTCCCGCGTCCCGGGGTTAGAGCCCCTCGGGTGGGGTAGATCCGCCTTCCACTCGGCCGGCGGGACCATCCCCAGCCCGCCACCTGCGGTGGGGCTGCCGGGATGTCTCGGAGGGTCGATGTCAGATGGACCAGCGCGAGTGAGCGGGCCGGCGACGCCGAACGACGTGGTGGAGTTGCGAGTGCACGGGATCGCCGCCGCAGGTGCCGCCGAGGTGTTGGACCGACCGAACGTGCAGCAGGTCGCGGGGGATCGCAGCGCGGGCTTCTACCGGCCACGACCCGGCTGCTCGGAGGCCAGCGGCCCGAGCGGGGCGACCCTGGAGGCGTACCGGTGGAGTGACCTGCCCTCCGGCACCGCGGTTCGGAGCCTCGCGCTGCTGTTCCTGCTGCCGTTCCTGCTGCTCAACCTGGCGGTCTGGATGCGCGCGGAGAACCCGGCTTCCGACGCGGTCGTCAGATCTCTGTGCCGGGTGCTGGGCCTCACCCTGACCGCGCTTTACGTACTTGCCGCCGTCGGTGTCGCGCTGGACCTGGTCGCCTGGCAGTGCATGTCCTCCTCGGCCTGTCTGTCCGGTCGTAGCTGGCTGTCCTGGCTGGCTGAACGTCCCACCGGGTTGCGGCTGGTGGTGCTCGCGCTGGTGCCGGCCGCCGCCATCGGCCTGATCTGGTTCGCCAGCACACGCCCGGGACGGTCGTTCAAGGCGTTCCGCGCGCCGGACAGCACGGTGTCCGGGCACCCGCTCAGCACGATCGGCCAGTGGGACGCCGAGCCACTGGTGGGACGGCTGCGCTCGATCCACATCGCTGCGGCGTTCGCGACGCTGGACGGCAGCCTGCTCGCCGCCCGGGCCGCACAGGGCGCCTCAGCCATCACCATCGTGTTGGCGGTAGCAACGGGAGGCGTCCTGGCCACCTGTGTGGCCCTGCTCTGCACCCCCCCGCTGATCGACCGGGCCCCCGCGAACCGGCGGCTCGACGGTGCCGCCCGCCTGCTGCGGACGATCGCCGTCGGTCTCACCGTCGCGGTCTGCGCCCACGCCCTGACCAGCCCCACGCGCTGGCAGGAGGGGGGTGGCCTGCCCGGCTACGGCTCGACCCTCACCTGGCTGTTCGTCGCTCATGCCGGGCTGCTGGCCGCCCTGGCCTCCGCGCTGCTGTGGCGCCCGGACCGACAGCCGGATCACCCGCCGCTACTCGGGCTGGGCGCGCTGGCGACCGCGACCGCAGCCGCGGGTCTCGCGGTGGCGTTCTCCGCCGAACTCGTCCACCGGGTGGCCGACTACCTGGACCGCACCGCATCAGCCCCACAGGACCTGATCCCCCGCCCACCAGCTGCGTACACCTGGGCGATCTACGGCTTCTTCCGGGCAGCGCTGATCACGCTGGTCGTCGCCGGCGTGGTGACCCTGATCTCCCGACGGAACCGCTCCCGCGCGGCGGCCGCGATCGTCGCCCGCGACTTCCCGGACCCGCCGACGGAGGCCGCGCCCCGGCTGCGGCAGGTGCAGCAGGCGATCGTCCGGGCCCGGTTCACCGAATGGCTGATACCGCTGGCCGTGGTCTACGCCTGCCTCGCCGGACTCAGCGCGGCAACCACCGCACTGGACCTGCTCGGGCTGTATCCAGGCGACGCAATCGAGCGGTATGCAGGGGTGCCGGCCGGCCTGGTCAACTTCGGCATCGCGATGGGCAGCTACCTGATCGCGGCGACCATGCTCAGTCTGGTCATCGGCGGAATCTTCGCCTACCGGACCGCCGGGTTCCGGCGCCACGTCGGCGTTCTCTGGGACCTGGCCACCTTCTGGCCTCGCGCCGCCCACCCCTTCGCACCGCCCTGCTACGCCGAACGGGCCGTGCCGGAGCTGGTACGACGCATCACCTACCTGGTCGAAAGCGGCAACGCCGTCCTGATCGCCGGGTACAGCCACGGCTCCGTACTGGTCACCGCCACCGTCCTCCAACTGCCGCCGCACGTCAGCGGCCGGGTCGCCCTACTCACCTACGGCTCACCACTGCGCCGGCTCTACGCCCGGCTCTTCCCCGCCTACATCGACGACGACATGCTGCACGAGGTGGGTGGTCGAGTCGGCTGGCGATGGTTGAATCTGTGGCGCGACACCGACCCGATCGGCGGATGGGTCTTCTCCGCCCACCGGCAAGACGGGCCGCTCACCGTCACCGGCCCCGCGGCAACGGTGGACCGCCGCCTCCGAGACCCGAGCGACGTGGTCGTCCCACCCAGCGACAGCGTCCCACCACCGATCAAGGGACACGGGCCCCGCGAGTCCGACGAGCCGTACATCGAGGCGGCACGCGATCTGGTCGAGCGCCTCCGCAAGCCGATGGATCCAGAGCCTCATCCGGCCGACCCACCGGCCGGACGATGAAGTCGATGCCCCGGCCTCCCCGGTCAGGCCCGGTCCCTGACGCCCAGGCGTCGGGGTCTGCTTTCCACGCCGGTGGCGGGCTGCTCCAGGCCGGTGGCGGGCTACCGGATCACAGCCGCCCGGCCGACGCATCCGGCGTCAGGCGCGGATGATCAGCGCCATTGCCGGTAGGCCCGCTTCGCCGGGCTTGTTGCGACGGATCCGGCAGCCTGCCGAAGGCGCACCGGACCCGCCTGTTGGCTTCCGCCTGAGCGAGACCGGACGCGACGAGCAGGTCGCTGGCCGTGGTGCGTATCTGGGCGAGGACGACGGTCCCGGAGAAACCAATGTCATCCCCGTACGCTGCGCCGGCATGTTGAACGGCGTGCAGGGCTTTCGCCCGCGCATCGTGCGGCTCACGTCGAGCCGCAAACTCGTCCCGAAGTATCCGCACCGTCCCGGCAAGAGCGAGCATCGCGTTGATCATTGCCGCCGGGACCGGCTCCTTGTCCTCAATGACAGTGACGGCTCGACGGATCATTGTCCCGCTGTTGCCCATCGCCCGCTCCAACGGTTCGGCGGTTCGGGCGTAGTGACTGAGCACGCCGTGCCGGTGCCGCCATGACAACGGAGACAGTCGGGTAACCTCCCGTGCGCCCGCCACCGCCTCCCGCAATACCCTGAGTTCCTCCTGGTTACCGCGCAGTCGGTCCCGGGCACGGATCGCCCGCTCGATATCACGCTCGCACAACGCCGCTGCCGTTTCCGTCAGTTGTTCGACCAGCGTTCGCAGTGCCGGTCCGGCAGCACGCCTGACCACTCTCAACGGGTTGACCGGCAAGAGGATCGCCGTGGCCAGTGCGACACCACCGCCGAGCAGCGCGTCAACGAACCGGGAAAACTCCACGTTCGGGGCCTGCGGGCTCAACGTGGTGATCAGTACTGCGGTGCTCGCCGTCTGGATCACCACCGCCGCCCGACTGCTGAGGGCAAAGGCTGCGAGGATCGACATCACGACAACCAGGCCGAGCTGCCAGGGCCCGATGCCTATGAGAGACAGCAGCGCATCCCCCACCAGCACCCCCAGCGCCACGCCCACGACCAGCTCGACGATCCGCCGTACCCGCTGCCCTACCGACACGGCCAAAGTCCCGACCGCAGCGAGCGGAGCGAAGACGGGACTGGGATTGCCGGTCAGTTCGTGCGACAGCAGCCAGGCGGTTACCGCGGCGATGCCCGCCTGTAGGGCCACGATGCCTCCGCCGTACACCCGGACCGCCCGCTCTCGCACCTTGAGCCGTTGGACGAGCCGGTCCTCGGCGGCACCCCCTCCACCCGCCCGCACGAACCGTTCCCAGCGCGAGCCGGGACTCCGCTTCAGGTCTCGGCGCCGTGGCACCTGTTGACGCATGCTGCGCTTTACCCGTGACTGCGCGCCACACACGGCCAACGGCGATCTGCGCGCGGAATACCCCGACCGTACGAATAACGGCTGCCGACGTACTGCCGTTGCACCCCGACCGGGTGGGAGTCCTACTTCAGGTCACCGGCCTCGTCCGTTCATGACAGCGGGTCGTCGGTTTTCGCAGTCGCGCTGAGGCGATCCCGGATCAGCGCGATCACGGTGTCGGCCGTGCGGTCGAGGTAACTGCGGCCATCGGGTAGCCGGGCCTGCGGGCTGATGTAGCTGCGCGGACCGACGTGGGTGGCCGGGTCGAGCCAGTGCACCGTGATCTTCCCTGCCCGGTCAGCCCGGTTCCAACCGCTCCACCGGAACAGCCGCCACCGCTGCGGGAACATCCACGTGCTGACTCGCTCGATCCGGTCGCCGGCACTGGTGAGCCGGTCGAGGTGCTGGGCGTGGCTGATGTCGTTCGCGCCGTTGTGGAACCCGCCCAGAGTGATCAGCCAGAGCGGGGAGTGGAGCTGGGCCCACAATTCGTGCACCGCGCCGGTGGCGACCTGGGCGCCGCCGCTGTAACTGAGCATCACCACGGGGATCCCGCTGTCACGCCGGTAACCGGCGAGCCGGAGCTGCGTGGCGATCTGCGAGCCGACGGCGCGGTTGTACAGGGGACGGTACCGGCGGTCGGCGGCGACGAAGATCTGCATCACGTTGTGCAGGAACAGCACCAGCCCGATGTGGCGGCGCAGCCACACCCACACCGGCCGGTCGGCGAGCGGAAGGGCCAGCGGGGAGTAGGGCTGCACCTGGCCCAGCACCCTGAGCTCCGGCGCCCCGTCGATCAGGGACTTGACCAGTCGGCCGCCGTCGCGGGTGTCGTGGAAGCGGCGTTTCCCGATACCGTCCAGATAGACCAGGTATGCGTCCGGGGGGCGGTCCGGGTCCGCGCCCCGGGCGGGGGGCATGCCCTTGGGGCGTGCGACGGTGGGAGTCCGCCAGCCTGCGGCATAGACCAGCACCTCGTAGCGGGCGAGCAGAGCTTCGGCGAGCAGGACCAGTCCGATCCCGCCGAGCAGCAGCAGGAGCGCAAACTCGATCATGTCTGTGGCTCCGGTGCTCTTGGCGTATTGAGCCTCACGACCAGGCGGCGGATGCCCTCGACGGCGACGCCGAGCCCGACTCCCGCGACGGCTACGCAGCCGGCGGCATCCCACCAGCCGATACCGGCCACCGTGGCGAGCGCAGTGGCGAGGCCGGTCCCCACTCCCACCATGAGGAGCAGGTGCAGCAGCGGCCCGAGCAGCGGGAACGCGAGGACTGCGGCAAGCAGCAAGGGGGCGGCCAGGGCTGGTGTCCAGACCAGCGCGGCCTCGCCGGACGATGAGGTGGGCAGCAGCAGCTCGGCAACGGTCCACGCCGACAGTGGCCAGAGCGCGAATACCGCGCCGTCGACCACGGCGCCGGCCATTATCAACCCGATCACCCGGGTGCGCGACGCGCCAGACAGGCGTGCCACCACGGGCAGGAGACGCCCGGCGGCCTCGGACAGCCCGGCGAACAGCAGCAGGATGACGACGAGGGGGGACATCGGTCAGCCCTGCGGTGGCAGATCGGCAGAGACCGGCTGAGTGACCCGGCCGGTCTGCTGCACATAGCGCTCGAGTTCGTCGGCGGCGCGCGAATACCCGCCTGCCTCGCGCTGGGCGACCCGCAGGGTGCTCGCGGCGGCCCGGAATCGGGGCTCGTCGAGCAGTCGCTGGGCGAGGGCGCGCACGACCTCCACCTTGACGTCCTCGGTGCGGATCGCGAGGCCGGCATCGAGCTCGACGATGCGGGAAGCCACCAACGACTGGTCGGCGCCCTGCGGGACCACCAGCATCGGGACGCCAGCGGAGAGAGCCTCGTTGACACTGTTCACCCCGCCGTGGGTGATGAACAGCGCGGCGCGGGACAGCACCTCCAGCTGCGGCACGGAGCGGTGGGCGATCACGTTCGCCGGCAGCGGACCGAGCGCGGCGGGATCGGTGGGTCCGGTGGCGACGATCACGGTGCCATCCAGCGGGGCGAGCGCGTCGGCAAAGCTGCGCAGCAACCGGGGGTCGGCGCCGAACACCGTGCCCAGCGAGGCGTAGAGCACCGGGTCCCGCAGCCGGTCGACCGGGAACGACGAGTCGGCTGGGCGGGCGCCGGTGCTCGGTCCGACGAACCGGTAGGAGTGGTCGAAGCTGTCGGCCTCGGGGTGGAACGCCCGCGAGGTGTAGACCAGGTTGAGCGGCTGACGGATGTTCGCCAGGTCGACCAGGGGTACCGCACGCGTGTCGTACCGGCGGCGCAGCTCCCAGCGCGACCTCAGGTAGCCCCCGGCGGGGCGGGGCAGGGCCGCCGCCGCGGCGAGCAACGCCCAGGAACCGCGGGTGGGGCTGGGCACGTGCCGGCTGAACGCGAACGTGGTGAACGACGACGCTGCGGGCACGTCGAGTTCCCGGGCGGCCACCGGCCCCCACAGGCAGGCGGAGTCGTGCACGATCAGGTCGGGCGGGGCGCCGCGCAGATCGGTGAGGACGGCGGGCAGCACGCGTACGGCGGTGCGCGCAAGCTGCTCCATCAGCGTGACCGGCGTCGGCGGGCCGGAAAGCGGTATGTCATCCCCGGAGTAGAGGAGCACTCGCGCGCCGGTGGCCGCGATCTTTTCCGAATAGGCGGGCGTCGTGTGGTAGGTGACGGAGTGGCCACGACGAACAAGCTCGGCCACGATCGGCAGCGTCGGGTTGATGTGCCCGTGCATGGCGATGTTGAGGAATGCGATTGCGCTCATCGGCCGACCCCGGACAAGGAAGGAGTCACTGCCCGGCACCATGTAACGATCATGATCCGCCCTTCTCGGTAACAGCGTAGACGCCGCCGGACGGGACAGGGCCGGGGACAAGGTACTCGCCTCATTTTGGGGGCAGGTTCAAGCGGGTCGAGTCGCACCACACCCAGGATCGATCTTGAGGTCACGACGTTTCGGCAGCTCACTCAACAGGCCGGACATGCCGCCCGGATGCGATGCAACACCGCTGCAACGGGCGGTGCGGGACGCCGACGCGGTCCGCGACTGACGGGCCGCGCCTGTCCTCACCTTTTGCGGCAAGCGCCTGTCGGTAGCGGGTAATGGGCGAAAGGGCCAATGCCATGAGCTAGATAACCGCGCGAAGAATACGGTCGGGTTGGTGACGCAGCCGCTCCATGGCCCGCGCCGTCGCGTCATCAGCCGGCAGGAGAACGACCAGCTCCTGTGCGTCGTTTTTCGGCAACTCGAGCTTCTCTCGCTGCCACCGAAGCTCGTGCGCAATGGGGTGGTTCACCCGAAGCGGGACGTGCGGTGGGGGCAGGTGGCGGTTGAGTCGTCGGGTGAACTCCGTTCCGGCCAGGGGGGCGAGCTCGGCTCTGAACCATTCGGAGGTCTCCGCAGACGGCCCGAGCCACAGTTCGAACGCTCGTTCGTCGGCCACCTGGCCCCAGTCCGGGAAGAAGGTCCGGGCGTGCGGATTGGTGAACACGTAGCGCGTCAGGTTCGGCGTCCCGCTCTCGAGCAGCCCGATCCCACGCATCAGCAGCTCGAACTGACGCGTGTATGCGAGCACGTCTCCCAGGCGGTTGGTGACGAATGCGATGCCGGGCTCAAGGAGTCGGAGGGTCTCCAACACGGTGGGCCGGACCTGGCGGTTGGGCGGCGCCGGACGCCCGCGCCCTGCGCACCCTCCGCCGGTGATCTTGGCGAGGTGGCGCAGGTGATTGCGCTCGGCGGCATCGAGGCTCAAGGCGTCCGCAAGAGCATTGACGACCGCAGGGGACGGGTTACGGTCTCGTCCCTGCTCGATGCGGGTGAGGTATTCGACGCTGATCCTGGCACGCGTGGCGAGGTCCGAGCGTCGTAGCCCAGGGGACCGACGGCGGCCACGATCAGGCAGTCCGAACGATTCCGGCTGGATGGTGTCGCGCTTGGCGCGGATGAAGTCGCCCAGCGGCGTGCTCATGTTCGGGAGCCTAGCGCGGTCTCCCCAGCGCATCGAACCCCGCAGGGTGGCCCCACGAGGGCCAGCCTGCGCCCGGTCTGGTTGCCGACGTCCGGACGATGGACCGTGGAGCCATGAGCGAGAAGCACAAGTTGGTCATCATCATCGGGAGCGTTCGAGAGGGCCGGTTCGGGCCTGTCGTCGCCTCCTGGGTCGCCGACCAAGCGCGCGAGCACGGCGGGTTCGACATCGACGTCGTCGATCTCGCCGACGCCGAGATCCCGCTGTCGTTGCCGGCAGCCTCACCGAAGTTCGCCGGCGACTCCTACCCGCGCCCCGACGGAATGGCGTCCTTGACGTCCCACCTCAAGGACGCGGACGCATTCATCATGGTCACGCCGGAGTACAACCACAGCTACCCCGCGTCCCTGAAGGCCGCCATCGACTGGCATTTCACCCACTGGACGGCCAAGCCCGTCGCTTTCGTCAGCTACGGGGGTGCGGCTGGCGGGCGCCACGCTGTCCTCCACCTGGAGAACGTGCTCACCGAACTGCACGCCGTGACAATCCGCGATGGCCTGGCGTTCCCGAACTACCGCACAGCGTGGGAAGACGGCCGGCCGCTGGACCCCCAGGCGCCCGGATATGCCAAAACCCTGCTGGACCAGCTCACCTGGTGGGCTGCCGCCCTGCGTGCGGCACGCAACTCGGTCCCGTACCCGGCCTGAAGGGCTCACCGGGCCAGCTGCGTGCCCGACCCAGATGACCGAATCCAGTGCCAGGCGAGCCCCGGTCGATCGCTGATGGATCGACCGGGGCTCGTCGGCTTGAGCCGGGTCAGGCGAGGTCGAACCGGTCGAGCTCCATGACCTTGGTCCAGGCTGCGACGAAGTCGGCGACGAACTTGTCGCGCGCGTCCTGGCTGGCGTAGACCTCGGCGAGGGCCCGCAGCTGGGAGTTGGAGCCGAAGATGAGGTCGACCGCGGTGGCGGTCCACTTCACCTCATCGGTGGCCAGGTCCCGGATCTCGTACACGTGCTCGTCCGACTCCGACGCCTTCCACCGGGTGCCCGGGGAGAGCAGGTTGGCGAAGAAGTCGTTGGTGAGCACGCCGGGCCGGTCGGTGAGGACGCCGTGCCGCGTGCCGCCGACGTTGGCCCCGAGGGAGCGCAGGCCGCCGATGAGGGCGGTCATCTCGGGCGCGGTCAGGTTGAGCAGGTAGGCACGGTCGAGAAGCAACACCTCCGGCTGGGTCTTCTCGCCGGGACGCAGGTAGTTGCGGAACCCGTCGGCGCGGGGCTCGAGGACCCGGAACGACTCGACGTCGGTCTGCTCCTGACTGGCGTCGGTGCGGCCCGGGCGGAACGGCACGGTCACCTCGACGCCGGCGTCGTGCGCCGCCTTCTCGACGGCGGCCGAGCCGGCCAGCACGATCAGGTCCGCCAGCGAGATCTTCGCGCCGCCGGCGGCGTTGAACTCCCGCTGGATGCCCTCGAGGGTCTGCAGCACCGTCGCGAGCTGCTCGGGCTGGTTGACCTCCCAGCTGCGCTGCGGCTCGAGACGAATCCGCGCGCCGTTGGCGCCGCCGCGCTTGTCGGTGGACCGGAAGCTGGCGGCGGAGGCCCAGGCGGTGGAGACCAGCTGGGCGGTCGTGAGGCCGGATTCCAGGACCTTCGCCTTGAGGGCGGCGACGTCGGCGTCACCCACGAGCTCGTGGTCGACGGCCGGCACCGGGTCCTGCCACAGCTGGGGCTCCGGCACCCACGGCCCGAGGAAGCGGCTGACCGGACCCATGTCCCGATGCAGCAGCTTGTACCAGGCCTTGGCGAACGCCAGCGCGAACTCGTCGGGGTTCTCCAGGAAGCGGCGCGAGATCTTCTCGTACGTCGGGTCGACGCGGAGCGCCAGGTCGGTCGTGAGCATCGTCGGCTTGTGCTTCTTCGACGGGTCGTGGGCGTCCGGGACGATCGCCTCGGCATCCTTGGCGACCCACTGCTTCGCACCGCCGGGGCTTGTGGTGAGTTCCCACTCGTTGCCGAAGAGGATCTCGAAGAAGCGGTTGCTCCACTGCGTCGGCCGGTCGGTCCACGTCACCTCGAGACCGCTGGTGATCGTGTCCCCGCCCTTGCCGCTGCCGTAGGTGCTCAGCCAGCCGAGGCCCTGCGCCTCCAGCGGGGCGGCCTCGGGCTCGGGGCCCACGTGGTCGTCGGCGACACCGGCGCCGTGGGTCTTGCCGAAAGTGTGGCCACCGGCGATGAGGGCGACGGTCTCCTCGTCGTTCATCGCCATCCGAGCGAAGGTCTCGCGGATGAAGTGCGCCGCCGCGGCCGGGTCCGCGTTGCCGCGGGGGCCCTCCGGGTTGACGTAGATGAGACCCATCTCCGTCGCCCCGACCTCCGGCGACATCTCCTTCTCGGACACGTAGCGCTCGTCGCCGAGCCAGGTGTCCTCCGGACCCCAGAAGATCTCCTCGGGCTCCCAGACGTCCTCCCGGCCGAAGCCGAAACCGAAGGTCTTGAAGCCCATCGACTCCAGGGCCACGTTGCCGGCGAGCACCAGCAGGTCGGCCCAGGAGATCTTCTGGCCGTACTTCTGCTTGACCGGCCAGAGCAGCCGGCGGGCCTTGTCCAGGTTGGCGTTGTCCGGCCAGCTGTTGAGCGGGGCGAACCGCTGACCACCGTCGCCGGCGCCGCCACGGCCGTCATGGATGCGGTAGGTGCCCGCGGCGTGCCAGCTCATCCGGATCATCAGGCCGCCGTAGTGGCCGAAGTCGGCCGGCCACCAGTCCTGCGAGGTGGTGAGGACCTTGGTGATGTCCTGCTTAAGAGCCTCGACGTCGAGCTTGGCGAACTCCTTGGCGTAGCTGAAGCTCTCCCCCAGCGGGTTGCCCTTGGACGAATGGGCATGCAGCACCGAGAGGTCGAGCTGGTTGGGCCACCAGTCCCGGTTGGTGCGCGGACGACCACCGGTCTTCGGGGTCGGCGAGTCGATCGCCGGGTTCTCGCTCTCACTGCCGTGCGCGGTCACGGAGTCGTGCGCGACCGGACAGCCGGCCGCCTCCTTCTTGTCCACGCCCTGCGCGCTGGAGGGGGTGTAGTCCTGGGTGTCGCTCATCTACTTCCTTCCGAGCTGGCGGATCACTGGGAGGTGCGTTCGGTCGCACAGTCGGGGCAGGTGCCCCAATACACAACCTCCGCCTCGTCGACCACGAAACCGTGGTCATCCGAGGCGGTGAGACAGGGAGCATGGCCGACAGCGCAATCGACATCGGCGATCGCACCGCACGAGCGGCACACGACATGGTGGTGGTTGTCCCCCACCCGCGACTCATACCGGGCGGTCGCACCGGCAGGCTGGATGCGTCGCACCAGACCGGCGTCGGTGAGCGCCCGAAGCACGTCGTACACCGCCTGGTGGGAGACCGTGGGCTGATCCGCTCGTACCAGCGCGATCACCGTGTCGGTGTCGACGTGCGGGTGGTCGCGCAGCGCTGCGAGCACCGCCAACCGGGGCCGGGTCACGCGCAACGAGACCGCCCGCAGCTGGGTCACGAAGTCGGACGTCACGTGCTGACCATAGCCCACTGTTCTGGAACAAATCCAGTTTAGCTTCGGCCCCAACCCGCACATTTTCGGCGCAGACCTCGTCGCCCAGCTGGTAGAGCAGGCGGGGCAGCCGCGCCTGGTGGATCAACGTCCGGGCCGGAGTCATCCGGAAGATTCGTGATGGTGGTCGGGTGACCCGGTGGAGACGCTCAGCCTTCCACTCCGGTGGCAGCATGCGCCGCCCCGACCGGCTTGGATTGCGAGGATCCCCGCTGTCGCAGGTAGATCGACAGGACGACCATCGACGTGACGGCCAGCAGTTCCGACTGCCAGTTCTGCAGAGTGCGGTTCCAGAAGTCGGGCTGGAGCAGGTACTGGCCCCAGGACACCGGGTCTTGGCGGTTCCCGAGTTGCTCCTCGTTGTACGCGGCCACCCCGCTGACCGACTGGGCCAGCCACGACAGCACGAAGATCGCGCCCATGACCAGGCCCAACGTGGGCGCCGACCATCTGGTCCTCATCCGATTCGCGGCCGGCCTTGTCGAGTTCTTTGGACTCCGGGGAGCCCTTCTGCAGCAGCCAGACGGTCAGGTAGATGTAGAGGAAGAACTGCAGGTACTCCGACTGCCAGTTCTCGGTCACGTCGACGGCGAAGCTTGCCGACGTGACGTACCGGCCGAACGAGACCGGCTGCAGACCCTCGCTGAGTTGCTGCTGGTTGAAGTCGGCGTGCCCGGCGAACGCCTGACCGACCAGCGTGATGAGGAACAGCAGCCCGAACACCAGACCGAGCGAGTTGTCGCGCAGGAATTTCCTCACCGGTGCAGCACCCCCAGCGCGGAGAAGTAGACGAGGCCGGCCACGACCACGAGCAGCAACAGAACGAACTGGATTCGCACGACTCAGCCGCCCTGCAGCACGCAGTCGTAGGGCTCGTCGCCGCGAGCGGTGCACCCGGCGGCGACCACCCGCCAACCACCGGGGAAGACGGCGAGGAAGACCGTGTCGCCGTTGAGCCGGACCTGCGCCCACTGGCCGTACACGCGGCTGTCCGAGACCGCGCCCGGCCCGGGCAGGTCCGCCTCCAGGACCGCTTCCGCACACGGCTTGTCGGCGGTCTGCTCAAGCTCGGCCGCGGTGTCCGGCGCCAGCAGGGCGCAGGCGGCGAACCCGTCCTTCGCGGTGACGGCGTCCGCCATCCGCACGGTGACGGCAACCGCCGCGTCACCGCGGTCGGTCGCCGAGCCGCAGCCTGCCACGGCCACCACGGCCAGGGCTGCGCCCACCGCCACCCATACCACCCGCATGGAGGGATCATCCCCCGCTCGATGCGCTCCAATCCGAATTCATCACCGACTCACCGAAGTCGGCGGCCCAAGGCAGCAGGCCGCCGATGGTCGACTCGTCGCACAGACGGACTCGCGAGTCGGTCAGTACGCCGGGAAAGGGGCCCCGGGCGGCCGGGCGGCGGCAAGGGAGCAAAGATTTGGGACGGCCATGTCGAGAACTGGTGGCTGGCTTCGTCCCCGCGGTGAAGGTGACCAAGATGGGTCGCACCAGCAGAGGAGAAACACGATGGCGAAGTACTTGCTGCTCAAGCACTACCGCGGCGCTCCGGCTCCGGTCAACGACGTGCCCATGGACCAGTGGACGCCGGAGGAGATCTCGGCGCACATGCAGTACATGCACGACTTCGCGGCCCGGCTCGAGCAGACCGGCGAGTTCGTCGACGGTCAGGCGCTCGCCCCCGAGGGGACGTTCGTCCGGTACGACGGCGAGGGGCGCCCCCCGGTCACCGACGGCCCGTTCGCCGAGACCAAGGACCTCATCGCCGGCTGGATGGTGATCGACGTCGACAGCTACGAGCGCGCCCTCGAGCTGGCCGGGGAGCTGTCGGCCGCCCCTGGGGCGGGCGGGAAGCCGATCCACGAATGGCTCGAGGTGCGCCCCTTCCTGACCGCGCCGCCCACGATCACGGAGTGACCTGATGGACGAGGCCCTGCTCCGGAGCCTCACGCCGACGGTGCTCGGCATCCTCGTCCGCCGCGGAGCCGACTTCGCGGCGGCCGAGGACGCCGTGCAGGACGCGCTGGTCGAGGCGCTCCGCGTCTGGCCGGCCGACCCGCCGCGGGACCCGAAGGGCTGGCTGGTCACCGTGGCCTGGCGCCGGTTCCTCGACGCGACCCGGGCCGACGCCGCCCGCCGCAGGCGTGAGGACCTCGTCGACGAGGAGCCGGCACCCGGTCCAGTGCCCGCGGTCGACGACACGCTCCAGCTCTACTTCCGGTGCGCCCACCCGTCGCTGACGCCGTCATCCGCGGTCGCGCTCACGCTGCGCGCCGTCGGCGGGCTGACCACCCGCCAGATCGCCCACGCCTACCTGGTGCCCGAGGCGACCATGGCGCAGCGCATCAGCCGGGCCAAGCGCACCGTCTCCGGAGTGCGGTTCGACCAGCCCGGCGACGTCGCCACCGTGCTGCGCGTCCTCTACCTGGTCTTCAACGAGGGCTACTCCGGCGATGTCGACCTCGCCGCCGAGGCCGTCCGACTCACCCGGCAACTCGCGGCCGCGATCGACCACCCCGAGGTGGCGGGGCTGCTCGCCCTCATGCTGCTGCACCACGCCCGGCGCGCCACCCGGACCGCGCCCGACGGCAGCCTGGTGCCGCTCGCCGAGCAGGACCGCAGCCGATGGGACACCACGTCGATCGCCGAGGGCGTCCAGATCCTGCAAACAGCCCTCGCCCGCGACCGGCTGGGCGAGTTCCAGGCTCAGGCCGCCATCGCGGCACTGCACGCTGACGCGCCCACCGCCGAGGAGACCGACTGGGTGCAGATCGTCGAGTGGTACGACGAACTCGCGCGCCTGACCGACAGCCCGATCGTCCGACTCAACCGCGCAGTGGCCGTCGGCGAGGCCGACGGACCGCGCGCCGGGCTGGCGGCGCTCGCGGCGCTGAACGACTCACTGCCCCGCCACGCGGCGGTGGCGGCGTACCTCCACGAGCGCGACGGCGACCTGGCGACGGCGGCACGGCTGTACGCCGAGGCAGCCCACAAGGCCCCCAACCTCGCCGAACGCGACCACCTGACGCGCCAGGCCGCCCGGCTCAACGCCCGCCGGTGTCGCTGACGGCTGCGTCACGGGGCGCTTGCCTCCCCCGTACACCGCCAGCGAAGGTTTGCCGGGAAGTCAGGCGTCGCGGAGCCGGCCCACGTCAGCCGGCGGGATCGACGAGGACACCGGGGTTGAGGATCCAGGACGGGTCGAGCGCGCTCTTGGCGGCGCGCATGGCGAGCGCGACCGGGTCCGGACGCTGCTGGTCGTACCACGGTCGGTGGTCGCGGCCGACGGCGTGGTGGTGGGTGATGGTGCCGCCGGCGGCGAGCAGCGCGTCGGAGACGGCATGCTTGATCTGGTCCCACTGGTCGACGGTGGCGCCCCAGCGGCCGGTGGCGTACACGCCGAAGTAGGGGGCGGGGCCGTCCGGGTAGACATGGGTGAAGCGGCAGGTGACCACGCCGGTCGCGTTGACGGCGCGGAGCGCGTCGCCGGCCGCGTCGAGCACGGCGGCGCGTAGGGCGGGGAATCGGTCCCAGGTGCAGGCGGTCTCGAACGTCTCCACGATCATCGACCGGGCGGCGAGTGCGTCGCGCTGGTACGGCATCCGCAGGAACGCTGACCGCCAGGCGTCGGCGGCGGTCCGCTGCGGTGGGCCGGCCGAGTCGTCGCCACGGGGCGGCTCCGGCAGGGTTCCCCCGTGGTCGCGGCACAGTTCGACGGCGCGGTCCAGCCACGGTGTGACCGGATGGTCGGCGGACTCGAATCCCAGGACGAGCACGCCGCCGGTGGTGGCGGCACCGGCGTTGAGGAGCGCCTCGGCGGGGTCGAGCAGCCGGCAGTTGCTCGGGTGCAGCGCGGACTGGGCGATGGCCCGGGTGGCTTCGACCGCCCGGTCGTAGTCGGTGAAGTGCACCGAGGCGCCCGCCCGCCAGCGCGGCCGGTCCTGCAGCCGCATCCACGCCTCGGTGATGACGCCGAGCGCGCCCTCCGAGCCGAGGAACAGCCGGTCCGGGGACGGCCCGGCGCCGGAGCCGGGCAGCCGGCGCGACTGGCTGGTGCCCGCCGGGGTGACCACCCGCAACGACTCCACCAGGTCGTCGATATGGGTCAGGACGGTGGCGTAGTGACCGCCGGCACGGGTGGCCAACCAGCCGCCCAGGGTGGAGAACTCGAACGACTGCGGGAAGTGCCGCAGCGTGAGGTCGTGCGGCCGGAGCTGGTCCTCCAGCGCCGGGCCGAACACGCCGGCCTGGATGCGGGCCGCCCGGCTGGTCGGGTCCACCTCCAGCACCCGGTCGAGGTGCCCGAGGTCGAGACTGACCGCCGCGGGATACGCGTCGTCCAGCCGCGGCTCCACGCCGCCCACCACTGACGAGCCGCCGCCGTAGGGGATCACCGCGATGTCCCGGCCCGCGCACCAGTCCAGCACGTCGACGACGTCCTGCTCGGTCGCCGGCCGGACCACCAGGTCCGGCGGGTCGTGGACCTCCCCGTGCAAGTTGCGGACGACGTCCCGAAACGCCTTGCCGTGGGTGTGCGCCGCCCGGTCGGCCGGGTCCGTCGAGCACAGCCGGGCGAGCGACGTCGGCGGATCGACCCGCGGCGGGCGCAGGTCGAGTTCGGCCACCGGCGGCGCGACGTGCTCGGTCAGGTCGACGTCGGGCAGCAGGGTACGCACCCGGTCGGCCAACGCCGTGGCCTCCGCGCCGGTCACTGCATCCTCGACGTGCCCCCAGCCCCACCACGAACGGTGTTTCCCGGCCATGCGGCCTCCCCGCCGTCCACCATCGCCAGATCGATTCGCCGGTAACGTACTCGACGGCCGGCACCGCTGTCCTCCCGTGAGCCTCGCCGCAACCCGCTACCGGGGCACCCGAACCCACCCACCACCGCAAAGCCAGTTGAAGAAGGCTCCCTGAATCGATGGATCGCCGACCAGGCGGTTGCTGAAGCTCGAAAGCTCGGTTTCAGCTACGGGTCCGGGGAGTATTCCTTGATCAGGCAGTTGAGGATGTCTCGGTCAGGGCCGACTGGCTCAGCCGACCGGGTGCTCGACCGACGCCGGACGGTCTCCGAGCCCGGTCGCGGGGCTGCGTCGTCCCACCGGGCGCTGCCGCGGTCGCGTAGCCGAGCGTTGCCCGGTGGCCCCTTCCACGGCGTCGGGGGTCGCGACGGGTGGTGTGGTACGGCTGGCCGCGGTGTCCACCAGGTCCGGCAGCTCCCGCCCGGCCACAAGAGGTAGCTCTCGCGTGACTGACGCGATCGGCCCCGGCTCGCCCGCCGGCTCGCCGGCGCGGGCGACACGTGCCCGTCCCGCCGCGGTCCGCGGCATCGCCGCCGCGCTGCGGGTCGTTGCCGGCGGCGCGGTGTCGGCCGGCTCCTCGACGGAGCCTGGCGCGTCCGTGGCCGACAATGCCTCCGCCCGGCTGGTGGCCG
The DNA here is from genome assembly GCF_018070095.1 of Micromonospora sp. U56. Classification (NCBI taxonomy): domain Bacteria; kingdom Bacillati; phylum Actinomycetota; class Actinomycetes; order Micromonosporales; family Micromonosporaceae; genus Micromonospora; species Micromonospora sp. U56. The sequence goes on along the minus strand of NZ_JAGPYL010000047.1, from coordinate 19,529 downwards.
ACCGGCCTGCTGTGTTGCGCGGCGTTCGGCGCGGTGCGGCTGCCGGCAGGAGCGGGGCGATTTCCGCGTGCAACGCCGCCCAGTCCGAGGCGCGGGGCGGGTCGGGCTGATCCGTGGTCGAGGTGAGCTGGCCCGTGCTCTCGGACCGCTCCAACGGCCGGTCGGTACGGTCCGGCGTTGCCCCCTGGGACCGCTCCGATCCCAGTCGCTCGGCACCGTCTCCGGCCTGCTCGGTAGCGCCCGCCTGCTGAACGGCGTCCCCGGCCGACTCTGGCCGAGCTGAGCCGCCGGAGGCCGCGTCCGCCGCAGGGGCTACGGGGGCCGCGTCCGTGACCGGGTCCGGCGCGTCGGCGAGCAGCCGCGCGGCCGAGGCCAGTGCGACGGGGTCGGGTTGGCCGGTCCGACGCCACCGCCGGCGGCGGCCGCCCGCCGGCAGGTTCCCGGCCAGCACGCGCGCAGGTGCCAGATCGGCGGCGATCAGCGCGGTGAGCCCGTCGTAGTCCGCCTGCTCGGCCAGCCGCCGGGCGATCTCGTCGAGGTCGTACACCGCCACGGCGATGTCCGCGGTGGTGGCGTCCAGCGCTCGGCTGATCTTGCGGTGCAACACCTTGCTCAGCGCCGCCTGCCGCCGCTCGGCGCGTATCTGCGCGCGGGCCGCGTCGAGCGAGCCGTACAGCCCGAGGCCGGGGTCAGCCTTGGCCAGCGAGCGGGCACGGCGGGTCAGCCACGGGTGTCGCAACCAGTGCCCGACCGGTTCGTACGCCGGCGTCGTGGGGGGCAGCTGCTGCCTGGCACGCAGCCGGTCCCGCCGCTGGTTCTCGGTGTTCATCAGCCACACCAGATAGCCGAGCAGGGACATGCCCGCGTAGAAGCCGCCTTCGAGGTGGTTGCTGTGAGCCAGCCAGTTGAAGGCGACCGCGGCGGCGGCGATACCGGCCGACAGCACACGGGACAGGATCGCCGGTTCGCCCAGTCGACGGCGTACGTCGGCGTTCGCCAGCACCACAACGCCGCCCAGCTCCAACGCCCCAACGGCCGGAAGGGCGACGTACCACGGCATGCCGAGCCGTTCCATCGCCCCGGACACCTGGCCGCCGAGCGCGATCAGCAGCACGACAACGTAGAACCCGGTGCGCAGCACGGCGACGTGCCGCACCGCCTTGGCCAGGTCCGCGTCCCACGCCCCCGGCGGGTGGGCGCCTGGCGCCCCGCCGATTGAGTTTCCGCCGGTCATCCGGGTTCGGTCCGGTTCCTGGAACACGCCGAGCAGGTTCCTCTCTCACTTCGACCCCGGCCTGACCGGCGCCGCGGCCGCCCGACCCGGCAGTGCCACCACCCGCCGAGTCGTACCAGAGCCGCGCTCGGCTGCCGGCCGTCGTCCGCCGCATGCTACAAGGTTGCGGAGCGAATTGGAGATCTCAGATACCACGCTGGGCGCATCAGATCGCCCCTCCCGCGCCGCACCGCAGGTCATCGGCGCTCACCCGACCGGCACCGCCGTGGCCCGCGCCATGCCGAAGGGGGGCGATCGTGGCGACCATCAGCAGCCTCAGCAAGGTGACACACGGTGCCGCTCACAGTGGTCACGGCACCGGGCGCTCGTCGAGTTACGTGGGGCGGACCGACGGCGCGAGTTGGGTGTTGGTCGCATAGCTGGCATAACCGATGAGGTACTGGCGCGCCTGGTCGCGGGTGACCGTGGTGCCGGCGATGTCGCGGATCCGGACGTTGGCCAGGCCGTGGGTGATGATGGCGCGTCGCGCCGCTGCCGCCAGGTGTGCGCGCTGCTGGTCCTGCAGCTTCGGGCGGGCCACGGCTCCCCCAGCCTTCAACGGGCGGTCCATGGACGCGCGTCACGCTCTCAGGTGTGGGCAGTGGAGGGTTGTGGCGCGGGGATCCTCGCTCGGGTGGTGATGCCGACGACGGCGAGTGCGCAGCTGATGGCGACGGCGGTGAGCAGCGGTGGGTATCCGCCGGCAGTGTGCAGGAGGATCGCGGCCGCGAGGGGCGCGGTGGCTCTGGCGATGGTGACGGGGGCGGCGAGTCGTCCGGCGATGGTGGCGTAGGCGGTGGTGCCGTAGCGGTCGGCGAGCAAAGCTGGGGTGGCGAGGCTGGTGATGCCGAAGCCGAGTCCGAAGCCGACGACGGTGATGACGGCGCCGGTGCGGGTGCCGGCGAGCAGCGGCATCGCGAGGACAGCGCCGGCCTGGGTGGCGAAGACGACGGCCACGATGGTGGTGACGGGCAGGCGTCGGCGGGCGCCGGTGAGGATGAGCCTGCCGGTGACCGACAGGACACCGAGCAGGCCGGCGGCGGTGGCGGCGAACGTGGCGGGGTGGCCGCGGCTGGTCAGGTAGCCGACGAGGTGAACGGTCATGGTGCTTGTCGCCGCACCCTGGGCGACGAAGGTACCGGCCAGGATCCAGAACCTGGCATCGCGCATCGCGGCCTTGACGATCGCACGCCGCTGGGCGGGATCCGGTGCTGTCGGGCCGGCAAGGGCCGTCGTCGCCGAGGACGGGCGCCGGCGGATGGTGAGGGCGTGCAGGGGCACGGTGATCATGCCGTGGATGACGGCGAGGACGAGCAGCGCACCGCGCCAGCCGAGGTGTTCGGCCAGCAGGCCGGTCAGCGGCATGAAGATGGTGCTGGCGAACCCGGCCACGATCGTGACAGCCAACAGGGCGGTGGCGCGTCGGTCCGGGCTGAACCAGGAGACGATGACGGCGAAGGCGGGCTCGTAGAGCACCATCGCGCCGGTGATCCCGATGCCGATCATGACGGCGTAGAGCTGGGCGATGGAGTGCACCTGCGACCAGGCCACGAGCAGGGCGGTGGCGGTGATCGAACCGGCGGTCATCAGCGCGCGTCCGCCGTGGTGGTCGAGCCACCGTCCCACCGGGATGGCCATGACCGCGCCAGCAAGGACCGAGGCGGTCAGCGCGCCGGTCACGGCGGTGGTGGACGCACCGAGGGTGACGGCCATCGGGCGCAGCAGGACCGCGTAGGCGTAGTAGAGAGTGCCGTAGCCGACGGTGGAGGTGACGGCGAGGGCGGCGACGATCCGCCAGCCGTGGGCGTGGTGCCCGCCGACCGCAGGGTCGGCGGGCACCGTCGTGGTGGTGGGCATCAGCTGCCGCAGCAGCCACCGGTCTGGCCGCCTGCGGGGGCAGCGTCGAGGGTGACCAGGTTCAGCGGCGCCGCCAGCAGGCCACCGGTGATGCCGGTGGCGAGCCCGCGCGCTGCCGGGTCGCCGGTCGGGGCCGGTCCGCAGCAGCTGTCGCCGGTTGCGGAGTCGGCAGGGTCGCTGTTGCAGACGCCGGTTTCGGGCAGGTCGAGCTGGACGTCGCGGGCGGCGTCCCAGTCGCCGGCGAGGGCGGCGACGACGGAGCGGACCTGCTCGTAGCCGGTGGCCATGAGGAACGTCGGCGCGCGGCCGTAGCTCTTCATGCCCACGGCGTAGTAGCCGACCTCCGGGTGGGACAGCTCGTCCACCCCGTGCGGGGGGACGGTGCCGCAGGAGTGCTCGTTGGGGTCGATCAGCGGGGCGAGGGCCCGGGTGGCGCCCATGACGGGGTCGAGGTCCAGGCGCAGCTCGGAGGCGATCGAGTGGTCCGGGCGGAAGCCGGTGGCCGCGACGATGCGGTCCACCGTGATCGACTCCTCGCCGCCGTCGGTGTGGCGCACGACCACCCTCACCCGGCCGTCGGTCGGGGCGAGGGTGTGCACGGAGAAGCCGGTGAGCAGCCGGATCCGGCCGGCGTCGACGTGCGCGCGCAGCCGGGAGCCGAGCGCGCCGCGCGCCGGCAGGGCGTCGGCGTCTCCGCCGCCGTAGGTGCGCGCCGGTGAGCCGGTCCGGATCGCCCAGGTCACCTCGGTGCCCGGCTCGCCGGCGGCCAGTTCCGCCAGGGACAGCAGGGTGTTGGCCGCCGAGTGGCCGGCGCCCACGACCAGGGTGTGCCGGCCGGCGAACCGGTCCCGGTCAGTGCCGAGCACGTCCGGCAGCGCGTGCTCCAGGAACGCGGCGACGGTGGCCTCGCCGCGGGCGGGCAGGCCGGAGGCGCCGAGAACGTTGGGGGTGCCCCAGGTGCCGGAGGCGTCGATCACCGCCCGGGCCAGGACCTCGTCACCGTCGGCGAGGCGGATCAGGAACGGCGTGTGCTCGCGGCCGGCGGTGCGCAGCCGGTCCAGGCCGAGGCGGCTGATCGCCTCCACCCGCGCGCCGTAGCGCAGGTGCGGCTTGAGCTGCGGCAGTTCGGCCAGGGGCTGCAGGTAGTCGGCGGCGAGTTCCGCGCCGGTGGGCAGCGCCTCGAGGTCGGGGCCGACCCAGCCGGCGTCGTCCAGGAGGCGGCGGGCAGCGGGGTCGATGTTGTATCGCCACGGGGAGAACACCCGCACGTGTCCCCACTGCCGTACGGCGGCGCCGGCGGAGTCGCCGGCTTCCAGGACGGTGAAGGCGATGCGGCGTTCGTGCAGGTTCGCGGCGGCGGCCAGCCCCACCGGGCCGGCGCCGATGACCACGACGGGAAGGTTGTCCAGGGCCCTCATCGGATGACTCCTCTGTGTAGAGAGCTGTCGAATCAAATAGGTAGACGGCGGCCCGTGTCCTGCGGGCCGGTGCTGGTCAGGTGATGGCGGGACTGCGGCGCTCCAGCAGGACGACGTCCCGCCAGCGGCCGTGGTGCCGTCCGACCCGCTCCCGCACGCCGATGACCCGGAACCCGGCGCGCTGATGCAGGGCGAGGCTGGCGGTGTTCTCCGGGAAGACGCCGGACTGGATCGTCCAGATGCCGGCGGCCTCGGTGGAGGCGATCAGGGTCTGCAGCAGCAGCCGGGCGACGCCCCGGCCCTGCGCGGCCGGGTCCACGTAGACGGAGTGCTCCACCACCCCTGCGTAGACCGCCCGGTTCGAGGTCGGCGAGACCGCAATCCAGCCGAGCAGGGTGTCGTCGCCGTCGACGGCCACGAAGCGGTGCTCGGGCAGTTTCGCGACGTCGAACGCCGCCCAGGTCGGCGTGGTGGTCTCGAAGCTGGCGTTGCCGGCGTCGAGTCCGGCCTGGTAGATCGCCAGGACCCGGTCGGCGTCGCTGGCGACCATGGCACGGACGGTGCTGTCGGCCATCAGCAGATTCCGTTCGGACTGGGGGCGGGCCGGCCCATGACGACGTCGGCGGCGGAGGGAAAGCCGCCGACACACGCGTCGTTGATCCGGTAGTGGCGGGCCGTTCCAGCCGGCTCCACCAGCACGAACCGCACCTCGGCGAGGATCTTGAGGTGCTGTGAGACGGTGGACTGGGCCAACCCGACCGCCGTGACGATCTCCCGCACGCTCATCGGCCGGGCATGGCGGGCCAGGTACTCCACGATCTGCACCCGGGTCGGGTCCGCGAGGGCGCGGAACCACGACGCGTACGTCTGCGCCGTCGTCCGATCCAGCAGCTCGTCCGCCATCACCACGTCCTTCATCGTTTATCGCCGATGGGCGATGAAGCCTACCACGGCGCCCCTTGCCAGCTGTCTGTCTTGACGTCCGTCGAAGTAGAGACTTGCACGTTGATTAGAGAGATGTCAACCTAGAGACATGTCGAAGCAAGCGGTGCCTCTCACCCTCGTCGACCTGACCGCCGACACCCCCTGCTGCCCTCCCCTGGCGGAGCGGCGCGTACCGGCCGAGACCGCCGCGGTGCTCGCGCCCGCGTTCAAAGCCCTCGGCGACCCGGTACGGCTGCGGCTGATGTCGATGATCGCTTCAGCCGAGGGCGGTGAGGCCTGCGTCTGCGACCTCACCCCCGCCTTCGATCTCACCGGCCCGACGATCTCGCATCACCTCAAGACGCTGCGCGAAGCAGGGCTGGTCGACGCCGAACGCCGGGGCACCTGGGTGTACTACCGGGCCCGGCCGGCCATCCTGCGCCAGCTCGCCGCGCTGCTCACCGTCGAACCGGCAGCCGCTCGGTAAGCCACCGCCGCCGCGGCGTTGCGCCGGACACGCGCTCAGCCAAGGCGGCGACGACGTGGGCGGCGTCGCGGCCGACCCCGCGCAGGGTGTTCGACGAGAACGAGCGTTGGAACTCCAACCCCAGGTAGACCAGCCCGGGGTGGGTGGTGGAGACGCCGGCCACCTGCCGCGGCATCCCGCGCTCCAAGGTTCCCAGCGGTCCGAGATAGTCGAGATTCGGGCGGTAGCCGGTAGCGAGGATCACCGCGTCGACCACCTCGAAGCTGCCGTCGGCCCAGACGACCCCGTCGGGAGTGAAGGCGGTGAACATCTCCCGGCGGGCGAGGAGTCCGGAGGCGATGGCGTCGCGGTAGACGCCGGTGTCGAGCACGGCGGAGTGCCGGACGAGGCGGGTCAGCACCGCCCGTGGGAGGCGGTCCGCGCCGGTGACGTGGAGCCAGTAATGCAGGTCCCGGCCGCGAATACGTTGCGGCACGAACTGGATCGGCGCCCTGGTGGCCAGCGTGACGCTCGCGTGCGACGCCAGTTCGTGGGCGACCTGGACGGCGGAGTTGCCGGCGCCGACGACGATGACCCGCTTGCCGGCGTACGGCTCGGGCCGGCGGTAGTGCGCGACGTGCCGCACCTCGCCGGCGTAGTCCTCCCGACCGGGAAGCACCGGAAGATACGGGTTGCCGAAGGAGCCACTGGCGGCGACGACACCCGCCGCGGGGATCTCGTCACCGGTGTCCGTGCGAACCAGGTACCCGGCACCCCGGCGCGGGTGCACGGCGGTGACGCGGACGCCGGTGCGGATGTCGGCATCCAGGCTGCCGGCGTAGCGGCGCAGGTAGGCGACAACCTCGTCGCGGGTGGGGTAGCGGTCTGGGTCTCCACCGCCGAACGCCTTGCCGGGCAGCGCACTGTATCGGGCCGGGGAGAACAGAGTGAGGCTGTCGTAGTAGTCGGGCCAGGACCCGACCGTCTCGACGCCCGCCTGCAGAACGACGGGGCGCAGGCCGACGGAGAGCGCGGCGCGAGCGGCGGCGAGGCCCGACTGGCCGCCGCCGACGATGATCACGGGTTCGGAAGAGGGGGTCACCGCACCATCATATTGTTATTTCGTTGAATGACAATATGACGATGCTACGGAAAGGTGGGAAACATGGATGAGCCAGAGCCGGCCACGGTCGCGCCCAGCGCCGGACTGCCCGGGCTGGCGCTGGACACGCAGGAGTTTCTCAAGGCGTTGGGCAGCCCGACGCGCCAGCGGATCATGCTGCTGTTCGCGGGAGGTGCCGAGCTGTCGGTCGGGGAAGTGGCCGAACGCGCGGGGATCAGTCAGGCCACGGCGTCGCAACAGCTGACCCTGCTGCGCCGCGGGCGCGTGGTGACGTCGCGGCGCGACGGGAAGACCGTGTACTACCGGGCCGACCGCGACGGGGCGGTCGCGGCGTTGGCCGAGCTGCAGTCGTACCTGAAGACCTGCTGCTGACCGCGGCCTCAGGACGGAGCCGGCAACCAAAGCTCCCCTGCCCACCGGATGGGCGCCTCTCTGGGGCGAGTTGGGCGCGCACGAGTTGGCCGACCGGCTTCAGGAGGGCCCTCACCCGACTGCACCTTCCGCCCGGCCCGGGCGCGTCGGTGGGCACCCACCTGATCACTCGCTTCTTCCGCTTGACGTTCCTTCAGTTACTCAGTAATCATTGAGTCAATGGCTACTGACCTTGCCTCGCTCCAGGGACGCGCCCGGATTCACGCCGCGCTCGGCGACCCGGCGCGGCTGGCGATCGTGGACGCGCTCACCCTGGGTGACGCTTCCCCTGGCGAGATCGCCTCCGACCTGGAGATGCCGACGAATCTGGTTGCCCATCACGTCAAGGTCCTCACCGAGGCCGGCCTGGTGGTCCGTGGCCGGTCGGAGGGAGACCGTCGTCGTACCTACCTGCGGTTGCGACCGGCGGCCCTGGCGACACTGACCCCGGCGCCGCTGGCCGGGGTCGGTCGGGTGGTGTTCGTCTGCACCCGCAACTCCGCCCGCTCGCAGCTCGCCGCCGCCATCTGGTCCGACCGCGCCCACACCTCGGCGACGTCCGCGGGGACGAAGCCCGCAGACCGGGTTCATCCTCGTGCGGTGGCTGTGGCCCGGCGACATGGGCTGGCGCTGAACCCGACCGGCACCTCTCACGTCGCGGACATCGTGCGCGATGACGACCTCGTCATCGCTGTTTGCGACAACGCCCACGAGGAACTCACCGGACCGGTCCGGCCTCGGCTGCACTGGTCCGTGCCCGACCCGGTCCGGCTGGACACCGATGCCGCGTTCGAGGCGGCGTTCGCCGAGCTGGCGGCACGCGTCGACCGGGTCGCCCCCGTCGTCACCCCCGCCATGAGTTCGGGAGATCGCCATGACTGACACCAGCACGTACCTGCGCGAGGACCTCTCCGTCGACCAGCAGCTCGCCCTGCGCACCGCCGCCACCCGCCTCGCTGCCGAGTTCGACGGCACCTCCGGCACGGAGACGGAACGCCGCGTCCGCCGGCTCCTCGACGAGCTGCACGTCCCCGCCAGCCGATAGCCCTCGCCCCGGCCGAGAAGCGGCTCGGGACCTCACTGCAACGGGAGAGTACAGACTGATGACCATCGCACTTTGGCGGCGCCTGCTGGCAGAGTTCACCGGCACCGCCCTGCTGGTCACCGCCGTGGTCGGCTCCGGCATCATGGCCACCGCGCTCTCCCCCGGCGACGTCGGCCTCCAACTGCTGGAGAACTCGATCGCCACCGCGTTCGCCCTCGGCGCGCTGATCCTGATCTTCGGCCCGGTCTCCGGGGCCCACTTCAACCCGGTCATCTCCGCCGCCGACTGGTTCCTCGGCCGCCGCGCCGGCACCGGGCTGACCGGCCGGGACCTCGGCGGCTACGTCGCCGCCCAGGTCGCTGGAGCGGTCGGCGGGTCGATCCTGGCGAACCTGATGTTCGACCTGGCCGCCGTCGACTTCTCCGCCAAGGACCGCACCGCCGGGCACCTCTGGCTCGGCGAGGTCGTCGCCACCACCGGCCTGATCCTGCTGATCTTCGCCCTGGCCCGGTCCGGGCGCTCCCCCGTCGCCCCCGCCGCGGTCGGCGCCTACATCGGTGCCGCCTACTGGTTCACCTCGTCGACCTCGTTCGCCAACCCGGCGGTCACGATCGGGCGGGCGTTCACCGACACCTTCGCCGGCATCGCCCCCGCGTCCGTGCCCGGCTTCATCATCGCCCAACTCGTCGGCCTCGCCGTGGGCATCGGTCTCCTGGCCGCGCTCTACCCCGACGCCGGGCAGGCCGCAGACCAGGTGGTCGTGCCTACCGACGAGCGCGACCGGGCGCTCGACCACCGCCCATGAGCACCAACCCGGCGCACGGTGGCGCAGACAACTCGTATCGCGCCCTGGTCAATCCGCCGCGTCCGGCCGGCCGTCACCGGCTGCTCGACCGCAACAGCGACCCTGACCGGCCCCTGCCCACAGCCCACTCGGAGGCGCCGGTGAACCGGCCCTGCGACCCGTACTGCAAGGAAGGCTCCTGATGTCCGACAAGCCCAGCGTCCTTTTCGTGTGCGTGCACAACGCCGGCCGCTCCCAGATGGCCGCCGGCTGGCTGCGCCACCTCGCCGGCGAGGCCGTCGAGGTTCGCTCCGCCGGCTCCGCCCCCGCCGAGACGGTCAACCCCGCCGCCGTGCAGGCCATGCGGGAGGTCGGCATCGACATCACCGATCAGACCCCCAAGCTCCTCGAGTACGCCACGGCCGAATCCTCGGACGTCATCGTGACCATGGGCTGCGGTGACGCCTGCCCCATCTTCCCGGGCAAGCGGTACGAGGACTGGAAGCTCGAGGACCCGGCCGGCAAGGGCATCGAGGCCGTACGCCCCATCCGCGACGAGATCCGCAGCCGAGTGGAGCAGCTGCTCACCGACCTGCGCCGCACCGCCTGACCCCGTCCCCCTCGCCGCCCGCCGACCACCGTCGGCGGGCGGCTGCACACTGAGCAGGAGTCCCTCGGGTCCGACCCGCACCGCTTGATCATCTTCGGCTCCGGATCCGCCGGATCCGCCGCCAGACGGTCCATTCGGTGCAGCGGATCCAAGGAAGCCGGACGGCGAGGAGATGGCGTGCGGTCGCACCGCCAGCTCGATGGAGGCACATCTCGATTCGCCGTATCAGCTTGAGCGCGTAACGCTCCGGACATTACCGGCGCTGAGCCCTCCGGTAGATCATTACGGAGGGACTCAGCTGTGAGATTGACGGGGATCCGCTGGAGCCGCCGGACGGCCGGCGTCGGGGCCGGCCTGGTGGCCACCGCTGTGGCCGGAACGGTCGGCCTGGTCGTGGTCGGCCTCGGCGAGGACGGTGCCGAGTGGGCAGCCGCGGAGGGGCCGGTCACCACGGCGCTGCATACCGTGGACTTCCCGACCGCTGACGACCGGGAGGTGGCCATCGCGCAGCGGGAGACCGACCGCTTCGCCATGGTCGGGGTGACCTGGGCGAACCCGAAGATCGATTTCGAGGGCACCATCTCCGTCCGGACTCGGGCGGTCGGCGGCGGCTGGTCGGGCTGGCTGCCGCTGGATCTGGACAACCACTTCGGACCGGAGCCGGGTGCCGAGGCGACCTCCGGAAAGGCGCGCGGCGGCACGGACCCGCTGTGGGTCGGTCCCTCCGACGCAGTCGAGGTGCGCGCCAGAACCGCTGGCGGCAACGGCAGCCACCGGCTGCCTGCCGGACTGCGCCTGGAGCTTGTTGACCCGGGCCAGCCGAAGCGCCGCAAGGCCGCCGGGGCTGGTGCCGTGCACGTCCGCCCCGAGCGCCTCCAGCCGGTCGCCGAGGTACAGGCACTGGAGCCCACCTCCACCGACCCGGCACCGACCGACACCACGACGACCGAGCCGGCGCCGACCGACACCACGACAACCGCGCCCGCGCCCACCGACACCGCCACCACGACGGCGCCGGTCGAGACCACCGCCCCGGCGCCGGCCGACACCACCGCGCCCGCGCCGACCACCACCTCCGCGCCGGCGCCCACCACCAGCTCACCCACCGTGTCGCCCAGCCCCAGCACGCCCCCGAACCCGATCCCCGCCCCGAAGGTGGTCACCCGCGCGGGGTGGAAGGCCGACGAGTCGATCGTGCTGGACCCACCGACGTACGGGACCACGGTCAAGGCGTTCTTCGTGCACCACACTGCCGGCACCAGCACCTACAGCTGCACCGACTCGGCCGCCATCGTCCGCGGCATCGAGGTCTACCACGTCAAGAGCAACGGCTGGAACGACATCGGCTACAACTTCCTCGTCGACAAGTGCGGCGTGATCTTCGAAGGCCGCAAGGGCGGCATCGACAAGCCAGTGACCGGGGCGCACACCTACGGCTTCAACACGAACACCGCCGCGATCGCCGTGCTCGGGACGTACATCACCTCCGGCGCGCCCACCGTCGTCCAGGACGCCGTCGCGCAGGTCGCGGCGTACAAGCTCGGCCAGTACGGCAACGACCCGTACGGCAAGGTGACCCTGGTGTCCGGGGTCGACGGCAAGTACGACCTCGGTGAGTCCGTGGTGATGAACCGCATCTCCGGTCACCGCGACGCGGTGGCGACGGAGTGCCCGGGCGACTCGCTCTACGCCCAGCTGAGCGGAATCCGGACCAGGGCGGCCAAGATTTCCGGGCTGGCACTCGCCGGCCTCACCGGCCGCAAGTCCGGCACCACCTACCACACCCGGGGCACGTTCACCGCCTCCTGGTCGGTGGGCACGGCGAGTCACCTCATCAAGAGCTTCGAGGTGCTGGTGGACGGGAAGGTGCTGCTCACCACGGCGGGCACCGCCCGCTCGGCCACGGTCACGGTCACGCCCGGCGCGCACACCCTGCAGATCCGTGCCGTGCACCGCCTGGGGTGGACCGACACCACCACCGCACAGTCCGTCATCGGCGACACCGCCCAGCCGACCATCGGGACGGAGAGGAAGACTCGCTGACCGACGCGTGGGCGACGTCGGCGACGAGTCGGCACCGGTACGCGCGGCTCAGGCACGCGCGTACCGGTCGCGGACGGTCAGCCTGCCAACTCCACAAGGTCAGAGGGCCGTCGGTGGCTGTCGCCGAACCGGCGTGGACGACAGGAGGCCGACTTTCCGTCGTAGGCTGCATTCCGCACGTGATGGACAGGAGGCCGAGGTGGCCGAGACGACGCCGACCGAGGCGAGGGTGGCCGAGGTGATGGCCGAGCTGGCCGAGCTCGATGACCCGAAGATCCGCGAGGTGAACGAGAGACACGGTGACGATCACGGTGTGCACCTCAGCAAGCTGCGCGCGGTCGCGAAGCGGCTGAAGACGCAGCAGGAACTCGCGTGCCAGCTCTGGGCGACGGGTGACACCGCGGCGAGACTGCTGGCGATCCTGATCTGCCGCCCGAAGGCGTTCGAGCGTGACGAGTTGGACGTCATGTTGCGCGAGGCGCGCGCACCCAAGGTGCACGACTGGCTCGTGAACTACGTGGTGAAGAAGAACCCGCACTCCGAGGAGCTGCGCCTGGCCTGGTCCGCCGATCCGGATCCGGTGGTCGCGAGTGCCGGCTGGGCGTTGACCACCGAACGCGTGGCGAAGAAGCCCGAGGAACTGGATCTCGCAGGACTGCTCGACGTCATCGAGGCGGAGATGAAAGACGCCCCGGATCGCCTGCAGTGGGCGATGAACCACTGCCTGGCTCAGATCGGGATCGAGCACGCCGCGCACCGTGCCCGCGCAATCGACATCGGCGAGCGCCTGGAGGTGCTCAAGGACTACCCGACCTCCCCGGGCTGCACATCTCCGTTCGCGCCCACCTGGATCACCGAGATGGTGCGCCGACAGCACGACAAGTAGGAAGGTCTCACACTCGTGCCGCTACTCCCCCAGAACGCGGCACCCGATCCGAGCCACGTTGGTTCGTAGCGCCCCACCCTGCGCTGATGGCACTGACAGCGGGGTCAGGCCGGCAGCGTCGCCCGGGCGCGCAGCAGCGCCGCGGCCTGCTCGCACCACTCGCGGTTCTCCTGCTCGAACCGGCGGCCGCGCAGACACGTCAGGTACGGCCCGATCCGGTCGCCTTCGCGCAGGAACGTCTCCTCGTCCAGCTCGCCACGCAACCGCCGGAGCATCCGGTCGAAGATCTCCACCTTCGCCGCGGCCGCGACCGCCCGCTCCTCGAGCTGGGCGATGACCGGGGCCGGGTCCAGCCGGTCGACGGCCTGGACCATGACGAGCAGGTCCTCCCGGATGGACGTCGGTTTCGACGGCGCCGCGGTGAACGCGGCCAGCTCCGCGAGGCCGGCGTCGGTGACCGTGAACAGTCGCTTGTTGGGCCGGTCGTGCTGGATGACCTTCCGGCCGGCGATCAGCCCCTCGCGCTCCAGCTTGGCCAGTTCGCCGTAGAGCTGCTGGGGCACCGCGTACCAGAAGTTCGCCAGCGACACGTCGAAGACCTTGGCCAGCTGATATCCGCTGTACTCGCCGTCGAGCAGTGCCGCCAGCACCGCGTGGCGCAGCGCCATCGGCGCAACCTCCCGCTTCCCTCGTCGCATAGTCAGTGATATGACTACTCCTATCGTTGACTATAGAGGAGGCAGCCGTGACGACCGTCGAGCGGTTCCGGGCCGCCGTGGAGGACCGGGACCTCGCCGCGTTCGACGGGCTGTTCAGCCCGGACGTGCGCTTCTACAGCCCAGTGAAGTTCACCCCGTTTCAGGGGGCGCAGGCCGTTCACGGGCTCCTCGGCGTCCTCCTGCGCACCTTCGAGGACTTTCGGTACGTCGGACAGCTGGCCGGCGAGGCCGAGATCGGCACGGCGGGCCGGCCGGTGGAGTCGCACATCCTCATCTTCCGCGCGACCGTGCGCGGCAAGCAGATCCACGGCCTCGACCTGCTCCAGCTCGGCGACGACGGTCTGATCGAGGAGTTCACGGTCATGGTCCGCCCCCTGTCCGCCGTCAACACGTTGAGCGAGGCGGTCGTCGCCGGTCTCGCCGCCGACGGCATCGCCCCGTGACACGGAAGGTCGCGCAATGAAACTCGGGTACACCACCGGCTACTGGTCCTCCGGCCCACCCGCGGGCGTCACGGAAGCCATCGCGGAGGCCGACCGCCTCGGCTTCGACTCGGTCTGGGCCGCCGAGGCGTACGGGTCGGACTGCCTGACCCCGCTCGCCTGGTGGGGCGCCAGCACCTCCCGGGTGCGGCTGGGTACCAACATCATGCAGATCTCGGCCCGTACGCCGACCGCCGCCGCGATGGCGGCGCTCACCCTCGACCACCTGTCCGGCGGTCGGTTCATCCTCGGGCTCGGCGCCTCCGGCCCGCAGGTCGTGGAGGGATGGTACGGCCAGCCGTACCCGCGGCCGCTGGCCCGCACCCGGGAGTACATCGAGATCATCCGCACCGTCCTCGCCCGCACCGGCCCGGTCCAGTACGACGGTGACTTCTACCAGCTGCCGCAGCGCGGCGGCACCGGCCTCGGCAAGCCACTGAAGTCCACGGTCCACCCGCTGCGCACCGACATCCCGATCTTCCTCGCCGCCGAGGGGCCGAAGAACGTGGCGCTGGCCGCCGAGATCGCCGACGGCTGGCTGCCGTTGTTCTTCTCCCCCAAGGCGGACGGCTTCTACCGCAGCGCGCTGGCCGAGGGCTTCGCCCGACCGGGCGCCCGCCGCGGCCCGGACGAGTTCGAGATCGCCGCGACAGTGCCGATCGTCATCGACAACGACGTGGAGCGGGCGGCCGATCGGATCCGGCCCTTCATCGCGCTGTACGTCGGCGGCATGGGTGCCAAGTCGGCCAACTTTCACCGGGACGTCATCGCCCGCCTCGGCTATGAGCGGGAGTGCGACGTCATCACCGAGGCGTACCTTGCGGGCAACAAGCAGGAGGCGATCGCGGCCGTGCCGACCGCACTGGTCGAGGACATCGCGCTGATCGGGCCGACCGCGAAGATCAAGGACGAGCTACAGCGGTGGCGCGAGTGCGTGATCACCACTCTGCTGGTTTCGGGCGGCCCACGGCAGCTGCGCCAGATCGCCGAGCTGGTCGACTGACGACACGGGTCGACCTGCAAGGCACCTCCCCTGCGCGGAGTCCCCTTGACGAGAACCAATCTTCCGAGGTCTTCTTCTCTCTCCATTGCCGCGGCCCGCGACGACTATGGTGTGATCATGGCTGGCGACGAGGTTGACGAGGCCGCCTCGGAAGCACTCTGCCCGACGCTGTGGAGCCGGCGCACCGGTGAGGAGTCATCCTTCGACCGCGGTCCGGACCATGCACGGCTCTCCGGCGGCCGCCCGTACCCGGAGGTCGACCGGGGGTGAGGAGATCGGCACGGGACCTGATCGAACTGGTCATCGACCCCGGCACATGGGTGTCGTGGGATGAGGCGGTGGCCGATCCGGCCCCGCTCGACGCAGACTATGCGGCTGCCCTGGCCGCCGCGCGCCGGACTACCGGCGTCGACGAGGCGGTCATCACCGGCGCGGGCCGGCTCGGCGGGCGGCGGGTCGCCGTCATCGCCGGCGAGTTCGCATTTCTCGGCGGCTCGATTGGCGTCGCGGCGGCCGAGCGGCTCACCCGGGCCGTCGAGCGGGCGACCGCCGCGCGGATTCCGTTGCTCGCCGCGCCCGCGAGCGGCGGCACCCGGATGCAGGAAGGCTCGATCGCGTTCCTGCAGATGGTGAAGATCAGCCAGGCGATCACCGCGCACAAGGCCGCGGGGCTGCCATACCTCGTCTATCTGCGGCACCCGACAACCGGCGGCGTGTACGCGTCCTGGGGGTCCCTCGGGCACCTGACAGTCGCCGAGCCGGGCGCGCTGATCGGCTTCCTCGGGCCGAAGGTGCACGAGGCGCTGACCGGCTCGCCGTTCCCGGCCGGCGTGCAGGTCGCCGAGAACCTCCACAAACACGGTCTGATCGACGCGGTCGTTGCGCCGGAGCAGGTGGCGGCGCTGGCCGACCGAGCGCTGGCCACTCTCAGCGCGCCGCGCCGTCTCCCCCGTCCGCCGAGCCCGGTGGAGGACCCGCCCGGCGAACGCACCGCCTGGGACGCCGTCCGGCGATCCCGCCGGGCCGACCGTCCCGGAATCCGCCGACTGCTGAGACACGCCGGCCGGGATGTCGTGCCGTTGCACGGGACGCAGAGCGGCGAAACCGGCGCCGGTGTGATCGTGGCGCTGGCCCGCTTCGGGGAAGCCCCCGCCATGGTCGTCGGACACGACCGGCGCGACAGCCCGCCTGACCCCGCCGGCCTGCGGGCCGTCCGGCGGGGGTTCAAGCTCGCCGCAGAGTTGGGGCTGCCCGTCGTCACCGTCGTCGACACGCCGGGCGCCGCCCTGTCGCCACAGGCCGAGGAGGGCGGCCTGGCCGGAGAGATCGCCCAGTGCCTTGCCGATCTGGTCACCCTGCCGGTGCCGACCCTGTGCGTGTTGTTGGGTCAGGGCAGCGGCGGCGCCGCCTTGGCCCTGCTGCCGGCCGACCGGGTCATCGCCGCAGCGCACGGCTGGCTCTCGCCGCTGCCGCCGGAGGGCGCGTCGGCGATCCTCCATCGCACCGTCGAGCGGGCGCCGCAGGTCGCCGCCGCGCAGGGCATCCGCGCGCAGGACCTGCGGGCAAGGGGCATTGTGGACCGGATCGTGGCCGAGCGACCCGACGCCGCCGAGGAGCCCGCGGCGTTCCTCGACCGGCTGGGGGCGGTACTGGCGCACGAGCTGGCCACCCTGCTCGACGTCGACCCGGCGGAGCGGCTCCAGACCCGCCGGGTCCGTTACCGCCAACTCTGACCGAATGGAACCCGTTCATTCGGCTGCCCGTCCGCCGGTCACCCGTCGGCCCGGGGGGCCGACACTCGCTCATCCGGCCGCTGACACGGCCGGCACGGTTCCCTGCCCGCAAACCGATGGTGACCAGGTCCTGGTTCAACCGGCCTATCCACCGTCGGACTACCACGACCAGGCGGCGGCCCTGGGATAAGAAGAAGATCGCCGATGGCTGGTCGAGGCCTCTCGCTCCTGGTCTGGCCGTCCATCGATGTCGGCTCGCGTCGGTGTCCCGCTGGGGGACTTGGCTGTACGGATGGCTGTACTGCGGGTGGGTAGGGGGCTGGGCTGGAGCGGAGCGGTCTGTATCTTCTGCCCGTGGCAACCATGGCAGAGCTGCTCCACTGCATCGACGACCCCGACGATGACAGCACGCTGGCCTACCAGCTTGTGGACGAGATCACGGCGAGTGGCGACAAGGCTCTGATACCCCTGCTGGCGGCCGAACTCGACAGCTTTTTAAACACGGGTCATTCCTATGGCCGCGATGTCATCGCCGACATCTTGGCGGGTCTTGGCGGGATTGATGTCCTGCCGCTGTTGATCGCGGCATCCGCTCGGAACCTTGGCGACGACCAAGATGGGCTCCAGTCCACAATCCTTGAGCTGATGTCGACTAACAAGCAGCAGGTCCGCATCGTCCTCGACGAGCTGCGCGCCGGGGGCCCGCCAGAGATCCAGCATCGGGTGACGTGGGCGTACGAGCTACTTGACTCAGGCCTGATCTAGCTGGCTTCGTGTCTGTCGATCCCGCAGCCACTCACGTGAACGGCTACTGAGCCGGATGGGTGGATCAGCGATTCGTAAGTTGGAGCAGATCTCTTCGTCGGGCAGTCGCCAGACCGTCCAGCCTCCCCGGACGGGGACCAGGTGGAGCGCCCTGCCGGACGTACGACCTGGTCCCCGTCCGGGGAAGCTGGTAGCCCTTGTGGTGCCCGGCGAGGTGATCCGCGGCTGATCTCCGAGGAGGATCGGGGTTCGGGGCGGAGCCCCGAGGTCTTCTAGGTACTGGTTGCCCGAAGTGTGGCCGGCCGGCCCGGCCGATGCCGGCCGGAGGTCGCCAGCAGGCCGGGGCCGGACCGGCGCGGCCCGCGTTGCGGGCCGCCTTGATCCCTAAGAGGTCAATTCGCCAACGCAACGCGGCAAGCCCTGTCCGTTGACTGATGCGCGATATTCGTCCGCCAGCTGATCGACACCTCGGCGCGCTGATTGCAGCCATGAGAGTACGTCGATCTTAGATGCGGAGCGGCACCAGTGTCGCCGAGACATAGGTAACCGACCGATTCGACGGTGAGCGCGAACGGGGGGGTGTTGACCGGGCGGCGGCGGTCGCGGCTGTCGTCGGCCGCGTTGGCTTACAGGATGTACAGGAGATTGTGGGTCGCGGCGAAGTATTCGTCGCCGCGTGGTGGTGTCCGTCCGAGCAGGTGTTCGGCGGCAAGGTTGCGGCGTTCGCTGCCGAGGCCGACGCCAACATGGGCCAGGGTGGGGTGGCTGGTAAACGGGATGAACGCCTCGACCGGTAGCGACGACTGGGTGACCCTGAGGTCTTGGAGTCGGGGTGCGGCGGCGAGCCTGTCAAGTGCGTTGGGCTGGCGTAGGCGCCGCATGCCATTGAGGTCGACGCGGAGCAGCGCGGTGCTGGGGCTGAAGTCGGGCAGTTGGTCGATGGTCAGGGCGTGCAGGATGAGCCATTGCAGCGCGGTTAGGCGCGTCACCGGTTCGAGGTTGGTGAGCCGGCGGACGTCGCGGAGCGCGAGGTAGCGCAGGGTGGGGATCTGGGTGAGCCATTCGGCGTCGGTCAGGGAGCCGAGGGTGAGTGACAGCGACTGCAGGTGCGGCAGCGTGACGGCTGGGAGGATTCGGTCGACCGGAAGTCTCCACATTGCGAGGCCCTGCAGGTTGGGGTTGGTGTGGAGTAGGTCCGCGAGGCCGCGGCGATGTGATGCGATCCTGAGTTCACGCAGGCCCCGGAACGCGGTGGCCGGGGTGAGGTCGAGGGGTTTGCGGGTCTCGCCAAGGTCGAGGAACTCGACGTCGGCATCCAGCTGGTGCAGTGGGGTCAGGTCGGTCAGGTGGAACAGGCCGGCCACGCTGAGGCGGCGAAGGTGGGGGAACCACCGCAGGAACCGCAGCGTGGACAACTCGGCATCAAAGCCATACGCGCGCAGGGTGACGGACGGATGCTCCGCCAGAATCGCGGCGAGCGTACGGTAGTCCGCCTCGGAGAGCGGCACCTGGAACTGAACCCTCGCAACCGTGTCGAGCTCGGCCCGGAGCCGCAGCACGTCGATCGGACTCGACACCTCCATCAGGCCACCCACAGCCACTGATCTTCCCGGCTGGGGTCGCCGCCCTCCAACTCGTAGCGGCGGCGGCCTGCTACCCGATCGCCAGGCCATGGCCGTGCGACCCGCAGATGTGTGCACTTGGTCTTGGGTAGACCGCCGACCAGCGATACGTGCCCATCCCGCCGCAGGAGAGGTGCGCTCGGACCGGAGAGATTTTGTTGGCTAGCCATTGAACTGTTCCCAGTCGAGGCGAGAGCGTAGGGGCCGCAGGGCTGAGCGTTGCCGGCTGCCGACGCTCCGGAACTTGTCAAGGTCGGTGGGACCAGTGGGTGTTACGCCGCTTGGGGTAGTGGTTGATCGGTTGCCGGTTCGGGTGGGTTGATCCAGACGGCGTCGGGCAGGTGCAGCGCTTTCGGTCTGGGCCG
>NZ_JAGPYL010000046.1:0-45292 GCF_018070095.1 Micromonospora sp. U56 | reverse complement strand
GCCGCGGACGGGCTGGCCGGGCTGCCCCGGATGCCGGTGCTTTCCGGCGGCTACCTGCACCCCAGCGACCGCAAGGCGTTGCAACTGCTCGGGCACGGCCGCAACAGCGTCGAGATCCACGCCCGTGACGGCGCGGGTCGGGTCGACCTCGTCGCCCTCGACCGGCGGCTCGCCGAGCTGGCCGCCCCGGCGGTGGTGATCGCCAGCGCCGGGGAGGTGGACACCGGTGACTTCGACCCGCTGGCCGACCTCGCCGAACCGTCGAGAACGTGCTGCTCTACCACGTGGTGCCGGGCGCGACCATCGACCGGCGCGCCGCCGTCAAGGCCGACGGCGCGGAGCTGACCACCGCGCTGGGCGCCACCGTCGAGGTGGACGTGCTGCGCTGGTGGCACTTCCGTCAGGTGCGGCTGGTCGACGCCGACACCAGCGACCGCGACGCGCGGGTGGTCGCGTCCGACATCAACAAGGGCAACCGGCAGATCGCGCGCGCCGTCGACCGGGTGCTGCGCCCGATCGACCTGCCCTGACCCGGCACTGAGGCCACGGCGCCCGGCTCCCGCCGGGCGGCGTGGGCGTGCAGGCGCGCCATGCCCCGGCCCGCCGGCAGGCCGACACTCACCGCGGCCGGCGGCGACATGCTTCGGCTCAACCCGGTGCTGCCCGACGGGCTCGACCAGCTCGACTCCGCCTCACTGAGTCGTCTCGAGCTCCAGACGTCAGCGTTTGCCGGCCTGGCGGACCACTCGCTGCGCCAGGTGATCCAGGGCGGCGAACTGCACCTCGGTCAGCGGGTCGGTGTTGTTGCCGCCCGTGCTGTGGGAGACCCCGTAGGGGTTTCCGTCGACGAACTTCAACGGGTCGGTGTACCCGGGCGGCACGATGATGCCGCCGAAGTGATAAATGCTGTTGTAGAGAGCCAGCAACGTCGTCTCCTGGCCGCCGTGGGGCGTCTGCGCGGCGGTGAAGCCCGCGTACACCTTGTCGGCCAGCAGGCCCTGCACCCACTGCGGACCAAGGGTGTCCAGGAACTGTTTGAGTTGGCTGGAGACGTTGCCGTAGCGGACCGGGGTGCCCAACAGAACGGCATCAGCCCAGACGACGTCATCCGCGGTGGCCTTCGGCTCGTCCTTGGTCCGGTCGAAGTGTTGGCTCCATGCCGCGTTGGAGGCGATGGCCTCGGCGGGGGCGAGCTCGGGACACTGCCGAAGGCGGACTTCAGCGCCGGCCTTCTGCCCGGCCTCGGCCACGCGCTCGGCCATCGCATGGACGGTACCGGTAGCCGAGTAGTAGATGACGGACAGCTTGACGCTGGTCATCGCAGCTTCTCCTGCCTGGTGTGGCTGCCCCGCGGGGCAACTGGTTCGATTCTCAGCGAGGCCAAGCTTATGCCCATTTATCGGCGCTTAGCCCCAATTTTCACCGCATCGGTCCGGACCGGGCCGATGGTGGTGCACCGGATCTGCGCGAGCGTGCAGACCAACGCGGACGTGCTGCGACAGCTGCACGCCGCCGGTCGACCTGGGCGCCACGGTGACCGTGATGCAGGAGCGCGACGGGGTCTGCATCGACCGCGACGGCGGCGGGATCCGGCTACCCCCGCGAAGTGGCCTCCCGCGTCTTCGTCGCCGCCAACTGACCCGCCCGCGATCTTGTGCCTTCCGCCCCGGCGCGACAGGTTGCCCCCGATGCCTCGGGACGCACCGGTGATCACGGCGACCCGATTCACGAACGCGATCTCCGACGTGTTCAAAGCAATCACTGGCGGCGAGCCGAACGGGCACGATTGACGGATGAAGGCCCGGACCACCCTCGGCCGAGGTCATGCCAGAACGAGGAGCCCCATGACCAGCAACCCGATGGACGAGGTGCTCGGCCGGTGGAAGGCAGCATTCGACGACCATGATGTCGAGGCCATGGCCGACCTGTTCCACCCGGATGCCCTCTTCCTCGGCTTCGGCCCCGAGGTGCTCGTCGGCCGGCAGATGGTACGTGCCTACTACGACGCCGTACCCGACGATCGCAGCGCGGACGTGACCGTGTTGCACACCTACTCGATCGGCCAGGGGGCGGCTGGTGGTTTCGCCCACGTCGTTTTCCGCGACCCCACCGGCTGGGAAGCCCCGGTGTACCTGTCCCTGGCCCTCCAGCTCAGCGCGGGTTCCTGGCGGATCCGCCAATACCACGTGTGCAGGATCGGCCCACAACGCTGAAAACCGGAGGCGGGGTCGGCGAGGTGGGAGGAAGCACCACCTCGGCAGCGGGTCGGTGTCGACCAGAGCCGGTTGCCAGCGAAGGCGTTCGTGTCCGAGGGAGCGTGCCGCGCCATGTCGAGGCCGCACCATCGTGTCGACATGGCGGGCACGGCGACTTCAACGCCGGCGGCGTGCGTTCAGGAAACCGCCTCGATGATGCGCAGGTCGCGCTCGGCTCCGTCGTCGAGCACCCGAAGCGCCTGCTGGTAGGCGGGGCTGTTGTAGGCCGCGACCGCGGCGTCGACACTGTCGAACTCGATCAGCGTGGTGCGCTCCATGATTCCGGACTCGAACGCTCGAGCCGGAAGTCCGCGCGCCAGGAACCTGCCACCGGCGGCGCGCATCGCCGGCCCGGCCAGCTCAACGTAGGCGACCAGCTTCTTCTCGTCTTTGATCGACCGAAAGGTGTTGATCCAGTATGCCTTCGCCATCTTCTCTGTCTCCTGCTCGAGTACGGGGCAAGTAGAACCTCGGCCTTACTTGGCATGTAACACCGGGTGGGATCTGCTGCCTTCCCGGTTGCAGGTAACCGAACCGTAGGTTCGGTTGTGGGACGGAGGCGTGGTGATGCACGACCTCGTCGAGCAGCTACCGCCCGGGTTCACCGACACCTTTCAAAGCCGCTTCGTCGAGGTCAACGACATCACCCTGCATGCCGTCATCGTCGTCGTCCTTCTCTTCTTCGTCCTTCTTGTCACCCAGTTGGGTAGCACCATGGTGGCTGGGGGGAGGCCGGCGAGAGCGCCCAGCGCCGGCACAGCTGGCTTACCTCGGACATCAGTCCCGGGTTGCAGGTTTCCCGGGTCCCGGAGCGGTCACAACGCTCGAGCATCTGTCGCCAACGACTGCCAGAACCCCGAAGAGTTCGCTCGGTGCGCCGGCCATCTCCTCGCTCGATGGTGGCCCGCACCTCGACTGCGGAGGGTCCAACCCACAGCCGGCCGGTGACGCCGCGCGCCGTTTCCGGAATCCTTGTCGGCGTCAGGATCCGGTCCGAAGTGGTCGTCCAGATTCAGCGGCGGCCAACTCGACCAGCCGCCGCTGACCGCCCGAGTCTGGGCGGAGACGCTCGCCTGACGGATGCGGTTTCCGGCAGGTGCAGCGTCAGCTTGCGGTCGCCCGTCACGCTCGCCGGAGAGTGTTCCGGCAGGCCTCAGAGCCAGGGTGGTGGGCCGTCGAAGGTCAGGGTGTGCACGTCGAACAGGACCGCCGTCTCCACGCCCAGCGCCGGCCCGCCCTGGCGGGCGGCCCAGGTGAGAAATGGTCCGGGCTCGGGGCCGGCCACGCCCAGGCCAGTGGTGTACTCAGCGTGCGCGGCCAGCGAGGCGATACCCCGCTGCAACGGCTCGCCGGTGACGTCCACGCCGTGGGTGGGGCGCTCGGCGCCGGCGAAGCAGACGTAGCGCACGCCGCCCCAGGGTGGTAACCCCTCGTCCACCAGTTCCGGGAAAATCCACCGGTTGCCGGCGTCGCGGGCGGCGTCCAGCGTGGCCAGCCCCACCGCCCGGTGGTCGGCCTGGTTGGTGATGCCGCCCACCATACGGACGGTGAAGGCGCCCGAAACGATGAGCTCGGGCCGGTGCCGACGGATCGCCCGCACGATGTCGCGGCGCAGGTCCGGACCGTACTCGACGACCCCGTCGCGGTGGTCGAGGAACTCCACGACGTGCACGCCG
The DNA here is from genome assembly GCF_018070095.1 of Micromonospora sp. U56. NCBI lineage: Bacteria > Bacillati > Actinomycetota > Actinomycetes > Micromonosporales > Micromonosporaceae > Micromonospora > Micromonospora sp. U56. The sequence continues at coordinate 41,361 of NZ_JAGPYL010000046.1, read as the reverse complement.
ACCTCCCGGGCACCGGCGCGCTGCTCCTGCTCGCGCAACGGCGCGGCCTGGTCCGGGTGCAGGGCGTCGATTCCTGCCTCACCCCGGGTGGCCAGCAGGTAGGTGACCTGCTTGCCCTGGGCGGTCCAGCGGGCGATCGCCGAGGCCGCGCCGTACTCGATGTCGTCGGGGTGCGCGGCCACCGCGAGGCACCGCTCCCAGTCCTCCGGCAGCGCCGGCAGAAGCTCCTCCACGGGCACACCGTAGCCGCGTCCGCGTCGAACCGGCACCGCCGTGTCGGCAACGTTGACATCCGTCGAGCAGGCGACAATGAGCGGGTGGATCCCAGCCGGCTGCACCCGCAGGCACGGGCGGCGATGCAGGTCCAGCAGCGTGTCCCGCTCACCCGGGCGAACCTGCCCGCGGCACGGCTCAGCATGGTCCAGGCGACCCCGGCCGAGGTGGGCAGCGCACCGCGGATCCGGTCCGTGATCACTGTCGACGCCGGCGGTGTGCCCGCCCGCCTCTACCGGGACGGCGATCACGACGGGATGCCGGTGGTCCTCTATGCGCACGGCGGCGGCTGGGTGATGGGCAGCGTGGACACCCACGACGGGCTGTGCCGGCACCTCGCAGCCGCGTCCGGCTGGGCCGTGCTCTCCGTGGACTACCGGCTCGCCCCCGAGCATCCGTACCCGGCCGCGGTGGACGACGTGGCCCGCGCGCTCACGTGGCTGCGCGGGCCCGGGGCGGCTCGGCACGGCCTCGACCCGGGCCGAATCGCGGTGGCCGGTGACTCCTCGGGAGGGCACCTCGCGGCGGTGACCGCTCGGCGCGCCCGGGACGCGGGTAGCCGTCTCGTGGGACAGATCCTCATCTGCCCGGTCATCGACCCCGCGGCCGAATATCCGGCCGTCGACGAGTACGGCCTGGACCGGGAGGAGATGCGATTCTTCTGGGACGCATTCGCCCCACCCGGCGTCGACCGTACCCGGCCGGATGTGGACCCACTGCGGGCCGACCTCACCGGCCTGCCTCCCGCCCTGGTCATCACCGCCGAGCTCGACCTGTTGTCCGCCGAGGGTGAACGGTACGCGGCCCGGCTGCTGGCGGCCGGCGTTCCCGTCACCGCAGCCCGGTACCAGGGGCTCATCCACAACTTCCCGCGGAAGCTGGCCCTGTTCGACGCCGCCCATGTCGCCCTGGCCCAGGTGGCCGCCGCGCTGAATCGTTGGTGACCGGCCCGGACGTCTCGGCTGCCGGAGCCCCAAGCCTTTGTGGAAGGCTCGCGCCAGTAGGACGAAGCCCGGTCAGTCGGTCCAGGCGGGGCTTGTGCCTGCGGTGACGGCAGCAGTTGGCGGCAACGTCAGCGGACGAGGCGGCGCAGGGCGGTGGTTCATCCTGCGCTGGGGCTGTGGCCAGCGCGTTGGGCCTGGCTGCTCCTAGGATCCATCCGAGCGAGGGAGGCGGAGTGCCGTTCACCGGTAGTCACGTCGCGGCCGTGTTGCCGCTGACGCGGTCAGCGTGGCTGGTGCCGTCCGCCCTGGTGATCGGGAGCATGGTTCCCGATCTGCCTTACTACCTGCCGCTGCCGGCGGAGGCGACGCTGACTCACTCGCTCGGCGGTGTCTTCGGCGTTGACCTGGTCCTGGGTCTGGTGGCGTTGGCTCTGTGGCACGGGCTGTTGGCTCGCTTCCTGATCGCCATCTCGCCGGCCCGGCTACGCGATCGCCTACCCCCGCCCGCGAGCCGACGTCATCGACCGGCTGTCCGCGTGCCGATGCTGGTTGCCTCGCTGGTGGTCGGCGCGGCGACCCACGTGCTGTGGGACTCGTTCACGCACGACGGGATGTGGGGTACCGCGCACATCGTCTGGCTGGCCGAGTCGCACCTCGGCATGCCCGGCTATCGATGGGCGCAGCGCGTGAGCGACGTCGTCGGTGCCACCGCCGTCGTGGTCTGGCTGGTCCGGTGGTGGCGTACGCGGTCGCCCGCGACGGCGGCCTCGCGGTGGCCGTCGGCCGAGCGGGTGCTCGTGGTGGTGGCCTGGACGGCAATCGGGCTCGCCGCCGCTTGTGGCGCCGCGCTGGCCGCCACGGAGGAGGTGGCACCGCAGCGAGCGGTGTTCCTGGCCGTCACCCGTGCCGGCGGTGCCGGTATGACGACCGCGATCGTCCTCGCGGTCTGCTACACCTTCCTGGCCCGGCACCACCACGGACCCCGCGCTGACCGCAGCCTCGCGCCGGTTGAGGCTCGTATCGACCCTCGTGATCCGCTCTGAACGATGTCCGGCCCGATCAGTATGGTGTCGGGATGGCGCTGGAGATCATTGCGCAGGTCCGGGTGGACGGTGAGATTCCCATCGAGCGGGTGATCTGCCATCCTCGCCTGCCGCTGGTCGCCGGCTGGGATTCCGAACGCCCGGCCGTCCGCGTCTGGGACTACACGGACGGAAACCTACGTGAGTGCGGCATCGTGGGTGGGAGCACGCCCGTCTACGGAGAAGCCGACGGCTGGGAACGGTACGAGCGGACACCGGCGGCGGCGTGGCATCCGCGCGAGCCGTTGCTGGTGGTGGCGGTCGAGGGTGAGGTCGCGCAATGGACGGCAGATGGCGTGTCCGCGCTGGCGGGTGCTCCACCCTCTGCCGCCTACCACAGTCTGGCCTTCAGCCCCGACGGCCGCACGTTGTGGGCATCGCCGGCCGCAGCGGGTGGGGATGACGCATGGGAGTCCTCAGACGTTCTCGATCTCGTGTCAGGAACCGTCGGCACGGGTCCGCAATGGGACACCGGCGTCGCCGTGCATCCTGGCGGCGGGCTGGTAGTCGCTCTCCGCAGCGATCAGGGCGCCACGTACGCAGCCTTCGCGCGAGTCGATGGCGAGGCGGTGCCCGCCGAGATGCGCCTACTTCGCAGGACCCTGATTCTGGATGTGGACGGATACGAGACGCCGACCTTCAGCGCGGATGGCCGGCACTTCGCGATCCGAGGCAATGCGTACGGGAACACCCTTGAGGTGTTCACGTTCCCCTCACTCGAGCGGATCGTGGGCGCCACGCTCGGGCCGCCCACCCCTGATTACCCCTATCCCGACGAGTGGCTTGAGCAGATGCGGGCCTGGTCGCGACACAACCTTGCGTTCGGGGCTCGGCCAGGTGTGCTGTGGGTCGGAACGCCTGCGGGCGTTCTCGTGGAGTTCGATGTCCGCGATGAACGCGCCGTCGAGCACGATGACCTGGCCGGTTCCCCGATCACCGCGCTGGCCGCTGCGGCGACGGGTGAACTCGTCGTTGCGGATGGTGGTGGGGACCTGCGCATCGTTTCCGTGCCGGCTGGCCCGGCAGAAGACCGTAATGCAGTACGTGAAGCAGCGCAGGCCCTGGTAGAGGCGTTTCTGAACGAGACGGCCGAGGTTCCCGACGACGCTGACTGGGAGAAGTATGCGGTCCGCACCGACGGAGCGCGGATCTGGCACCCGGACGACCTGGAAACCGTGACGGACGCAGCTGACGGCGATCCGAGCTGGCTGCAGATCCGGGCCGCCGTCAACAGCGCGATCGCGAACAGAGACGCCCCGTCGTGACCCCGCCGGGGTTTCGACGAGGAGCGCGGCCGGGTGAAGAGATGCGTCATCATCACTGGGGCCTGACCAGGCAGGCAACCGGGCAAGGCGAGCGTTCGTGCGGCTTCACGGCCGAGTGACGACGGGGCCGGAAGACCCGGGATGGGCCAATCGGCGTCGCCACCGTTGCGCCCGCTGCATGGATCCTTCTGCCAGGATGGCGGCCATGTTCGACGGGGAGTTGGCGATCCAAGGGTACGAGCTGCCGGACGACGCGCGGCTCGTCGACGGCAATGTGCTGCTTGAGCGGCCCGGGTTCTGGCCGGTGTACCTGGCCTACATGGGCGGCGAGGTATATGACACGTCGGCAGCGTTCGACGTGCCCGAGTCCGCACGTTCCGACATGGAGCGGACGCTGCTGGACCGAGCGCAGTGGCCGGTGTTGTCGGTGCGGCTGACACCGGCGCACGGGAAGTGGTGGCGGTGGTTACGCATCGTCAATCGCAACATGCCCGACGATGGCGGGCTCGACGTGCTGGTCACTTCGGATCTCGGCGGGTCGGCTGTCCGGATCGCCGGGTTGGGCGAGTTCTACGGGCCGGGGTTGTGCTGGGAAGAACTGTGGGCGCTGGCGGAGATGCCCGATCCCGTGCTGAGCCGTGAGCAGCGCTTGTTGCTGGCGTTGCCGTTCACGGTCGACGGGGTGGTGCCGGCTGATGCCCGTACGGTCGTTGCGGCGGCATTGCGGTCCGTGGGTGCGACGGGCGACGTCGACACGCTCGTCAGCGATCTCGTGGATCCGGCGGAGGGGTGGGGTGCTGGGTTGTGGGTGGTCCGGCACGGCGTACGGATGTGTCTGGCCCGGCACGCGCTGCGGCACATGCAGGACACGTCGCTGAACGAGCTGCGGGAGGTCGACCTGGCGTTCGGGGCCAGGTTCGCTCGAGCCCGCTCGGGTAGCCGGGAGTATCGGCCGCGCGCGGCGGGCCGAACGGTGCCGCGATGGCGGTTCGAGGTGGTCGAGGCCCGGGCGGACGATGTGGGTCTGCGGCTACTGGGCCGCCTCGACGGTGAGATCCGAGACGGGGAACCGGCGCGGCTGGTGGACGGTGTCGCCGAGGTACCGATCGCCGCGGTTCGGGTCGGGGAGGACCCGGCGACCCGGAATCTGTTCCTGACGATCGACGCGGAAGTGCCCCCACCGGCGCCAGGCGCGCAGCTGCTTCCTGCGGATTCCCCTTGAGCGCGGCGGTGCCGTTCGCCCTCACCGCGACAGACACGGGGTGATGGACGATCCCTGGTCGCCTCATGCTGCTCGTGTCCTCGGGGTTACCCGCTCAGTCGGGCCGTCGTGGTGGTACGGGCGGTCCTGAACTCACGAGGTCTGAACCGCCGTACCGGTGCGAGTCGTCGCCGGCGTCGCCCGCGCCGTCGGTGCGGGACCGGTCGAGCGGGTCGGCGGGCCGAACAGCGGCAGCAGCCGGTCCGCGTCGAGGTAGGTGGTGATGCCCCGCACCCGGTCGCCGGCGAGGTCCAGGATGACCAGCCCGAAGGGCCGGTGGACGCCGTCGGGCCCCGGCCGGGTCTGCCAGTACGCCGGTGCGCCGTTCGCCGCGGTGGGCACCAGCCGCGAGCCCGCGCACGACGCCGCCGGATCGGACAGCGCCTGCGCGATCCGGTCCCGGCCGCGCAGCCACCAGCGCAACGGTGGCATCGACATGGTGGCGTCGGCGTGCAGCAGAGCCACCAGGGCCGGTACGTCGTGGCGTTCGAACGCGGTGCAGTACCGGGTCAGCAGCTCGCGCTGGGCCGCGTCGGCGGGCCGGACCGGCTCCCCGGGGCCGGGGGCGACCGTGCGCAGGGTGGACCGGGCCCGCTGGAGCGCGCTGTTCACCGACGCGACGCTGGCCTCCAGCAGGTGCGCGACCTCGTCGGCCCGCCAGCAGAGCACGTCGCGCAGGATCAGCACGGCCCGCTGTCGGGGCGGTAGGTGTTGCAGGGCGGCCACGAACGCCAGCCGGATGCTCTCCCGCCGCAGCGCCTGCTCCGCCGGGTCGCCGTACCCGGGCAGCACCCGGTCGTCCGGGACCGGCTGGACCCACACGTGCTCCGGCGCCGGCGCCCCGAGCGCCGCACCGGCCTCGGCGGCGGGGCCGAGGTCCATCGCCCGGGCCCGGCGTTGCGCGCCGCGCAGCATGTCCAGGCAGACGTTCGTCGCGATCCGGTAGGCCCAGGTCCGCAGCGACCCGCGGGCCGGGTCGTAGCGGTCGGACGCCCGCCAGATGCGGGTCAACGTCTCCTGCACGGCGTCCTCGGCCTCGAACCCGGAGCCGAGCATCCGGTAGCAGAAGCCGGTCAGTTCGGTGCGCAGCAGCTCGACCGGGACGTCCTCGGCGACCGCTCTCTCCCGCACCCGGCGACCATACGCCCACCGACCGATGAGTTTCGCGGGTCCGGCCCGTATCAGTCGCGAGGGCCCCGGCGAAGGGTGCCCCGCACTGGACGGAAGGAATCCGGATGACCGACGACGATGTCCGCGCCGCGGTGGTGGCGGAACGGGCGGAACTGGTCGACCTGCTGGCGGCGCTGCCCGCCGATCGGTGGGACGCGCCGACGCTGTGCGACGGGTGGCGGGTGCGGGAGGTCGTCGCGCACACCACGATGCCGTTCCGGACCTCGGTCGGGCGGGCCCTGATGGAGTTGGCCAGGGCGCGCGGGAACGTCAACCGGATGGCCGACCGGACGGCCCGTCGCGACGCTGCCGCGTTGTCGCCCGCGCAGTTGCTCGCGGCGCTGCGGGACAACGTCGAGCACCGGTGGACGCCGCCGGGCGGGGGCGTGCGCGGGGCGCTCTCCCACGACGTCATCCACGGCCTGGACATCACCGTCGGCCTCGGGCTGGACCGCCGCGTCCCGCCGGAGCGGGTCGCCATGGTGCTGACCGGGATGTCGCCGCGCAACGTGGCGTTCTTCGGCACCGACCTGACCGGCGTCCAGCTCCAAGCGACCGACCTCGACTGGTGCCACGGCGAGGGCGCACCCGTGCGCGGGCTCGCCCAGGATCTGCTGCTGGTGGTCTGCGGGCGCCGGCTCCCGTCCGGCCGGCTCGACGGCCCGGCGGCGACCCGGTTCAGCCGGCGGGACCCGTAGCGGGCAGCGACCTCGCCCCGGGCGCCGTGGTGGGGGGCGCCCCGCCCCGGCGCGTCCGGGGCGGGGCGGTATCCCGTCGCCACCGCGTCCGGCCGTGGCCGACAATGGTGCGATGGACGATCGGGCGCTGGTGCGGCTGAGCAAGCGGATGTCACTGGCACTGCGCCACCAGCCCGGGAAGTTCGGCCTGGCCCCGGACCGGGCCGGTTGGGTCACCGTGGACGACCTGCTCGCCGCCCTGCGGATCGACCGCGCCGACCTCGACGCCGTCGTGGCCGGTAACGACAAGCAGCGCTTCGCCGTCGAGCCGGGCGCCGACGGGGTGGACCGGATCCGGGCCAGCCAGGGGCACTCCATCCCGGTCGACCTCCAGCTGGCGCCCACCGCGCCGCCGGAGCGCCTCTACCACGGCACCGGCGCGACCGCGCTCGACTCGATCCGGGCCACCGGCCTGCACCGGGGTGGGCGGCATCACGTACACCTCTCGCCGGACGTGGCGACGGCCCGGCGGGTCGGTGCCCGCCGCAGCGGGGCGCTGGTGGTGCTCACCGTCGACGCGGCGGCGATGGCCCGCGATGGGCACGTCTTCTACCGCAGCGCGAACGGGGTGTGGCTGACCGACGCGGTGCCGTCGGCCTACCTCGTCGCCTGACGGCGCGTTCCGCGCCCGATCCGCCGCGACGCCGACCGTGCCGGATTACCCTCGGACCACGACCCGGAGGGAGCGGCATGAGCGGTCAGACCAGCCCCGGCACGATGCCCGCCGCCTTCTTCGGGCACGGCAACCCGATGAACGCCCTGGCGGTCAACCGGTACACCTCGGCATGGCGGGCGTTCGGGCGCGCGGTGCCGCGCCCCCGGGCGATCCTGGTGATCTCGGCGCACTGGTACATCGGCGCGACCGCCGTCACCGCCATGCCCCGGCCGCGCACGATCCACGACTTCTACGGCTTCCCCCCGCAGCTGTTCGACGTCGAGTACCCGGCGCCCGGCCTGCCCGAGCTGGCCGAGGAGGTCAGCGACCTGGTGCACCCCACCTGGGTGGGCGCCGACGTGGACTCGTGGGGCATCGACCACGGCACCTGGTCGGTGCTGACCCACGCCTTCCCGGCGGCGGACATCCCGGTGGTGCAGCTGAGCATCAACGCGTTCAAGGGGCTGGACTACCACCTGGGGCTGGGCGCCCAGCTCGCGCCGCTGCGCGAGCGCGGGGTGCTCATCGTGGCCAGCGGCAACGTGGTGCACAACCTCGGCGGGGTGGATCCGCAGCTGGTCGACCAGGGCTTCGACTGGGCGCGGCGCTTCAACGACGCGGCCCGCGAGGTGATGCTGGACGAGCCCGCCGAGGCGGCCCGGCTGGACGCGCACCGCGACTTCGGGTCGGCAGTGCCGACGCCGGACCATTTCATCCCGCTGCTCTATCTCGCCGGCATCGCCGGTGCGACCAGGACCCGGCCCGAGGTGCTGGTGGACGGGTACGCGTACGGGTCGCTGTCGATGACCGCGTACACGCTGGGGTTGGCCTGCCCGGGTGGCGACCAGCCGGCGGGCGCGCCGTCGCTGCCGGCCGACGTGCCGGCCGACTCGGCGAACATCTGACCCCGGCCGGCGTCAGCCCCGCGCCGGCTCCCCGCTCGGCGTGGACTCGGCCGGGGCGCGCACGCCGTCGACGAACACCGCGACGAGCTGGTGGCCGACCTCGGTGAAGGTCAGCGGCCCGTCCGGGTGGAACCAGGTGTGGATGTTGCCCAGGGCGCTGAGGAACGTGTGGGTGACCACGGTGGCGGAGACGTCGGTGCGGACCACGCCGGCCAACTGGGCCTCGTGCACGAGGTCGCGGAACAGGTCGTGGTAGCGCCGGCGCTCCCGGCGGGTCGCCTCGGCGTGCTCGTCGTCGAGCAGGTGCGCCGAGCGGGCCCAGACGGTCAGCTCGGCCAGGTGTTCGGCGGTGTGCTCGACCACGTCGAGGCCCGCGGCGCGCAGCCGCTGCCCGACCGGCCCGTCGCCGGCCGCGATCTCGGCCAACCGCCGGGTCTGCTCCGCGAGCAGTTCCCGGTAGATGCTGGTCAGCAGCTCGGACTTCGACCCGAACCAGTGGTACAGCGCCCCCTTGGTCACCTCCGCCGCCGCCACGATCTCCTGGACGCTCGTCGCCTCGTAGCCGCGCCGGGCGAACAGCTCGGTGGCGGCCGCGACGATGCTCTGCCGGGCCGACCCGCGGGGCGCCCGCCGCCGCTCGGGGCTGACGGCCGCCTCGATCGCCACGGTCACCGCGACTCCAGCTGGCGGCGGATCTCCCGGCGGGCCACGTCGCGCACGTGCACCTCGTCGGGGCCGTCGGCGATGCGCAGGGTACGGGCGCCCGCGTACATCGCCGCGAGCGGGAAGTCGTCGGAGACGCCGGCCCCGCCGTGCACCTGGATGGCCCGGTCGAGCACCTCCAGCGCGACGCGGGGCGCGATCACCTTGATCGCGGCGATCTCGGTGCGGGCGGCCTTGGCGCCGTACCGGTCGATCATCCAGGCCGCCTTGAGGGTGAGCAGCCGCGCCTGCTCGATCGCCATCCGCGACTCGGCGATCTGCTGCTGCACCACGCCCTGGCGGGCCAGCTCCTGACCGAAGGCGACCCGGGTGGTGGCGCGGCGCACCATCAGGCTCAGCGCCCGCTCGGCCAGGCCGATGGCGCGCATGCAGTGGTGGATGCGGCCGGGGCCGAGCCGGGCCTGGGCGAGGGCGAAGCCACCGCCCTCCTCGCCGAGCAGGTGCGACGCCGGGACCCGGACGTCGGTGAAGACGACCTCGCCGTGGCCGTGCTGGTCGTGGTAGCCGAAGACGGGTAGCGAGCGCACCACCTCGACGCCGGGGGTGTCCACCGGGACCAGGATCATCGACTGCTGGCGGTGGGTGTCGGCCGACGGGTCGGTCTTGCCCATCACGATCATGACGGCGCAGCGCGGGTCGGCGATGCCGGTGGTCCACCACTTGCGGCCGTTGATGACGTACGAGTCGCCGTCGCGCTCGATGCGGGTGCGGACGTTGGTGGCGTCGCTGGAGGCCACGCCCGGCTCGGTCATCGCGAAGGCCGACCGGATCTCGCCGTCGAGCAGCGGGCGCAGCCAGCGCTCCTGCTGCTCGTCCGTGCCGAACATGTGCAGGATCTCCATGTTGCCGGTGTCCGGGGCGGCGCAGTTGACGGCCTCCGGGGCGAGCTCGATGGAGCGGCCGGTCAGCTCCGCGAGGGGGGCGTACTCCAGGTTGGTCAGCCCGGAGACGTCGGGCAGGAACAGGTTCCACAGCCCCCGGCGGCGCGCCTCGGCCTTGAGTTCCTCCACGACCGCGGGCAGGTGGTGACGGCGGCCGGCCGCGGTGAGTTTGGCGCGCTGGGCCGCGTAGACCGGTTCGGCGGGGTAGACGTGGTCGTCCATGAACTCCTGGAGCCGCTTGAGGTACTCGGCGGACCGTGCGCTCGGTTCGAAATCCATGGCTGGCTCCCCATTGACGGCTGTGTCGGCGGCTCGCTACCGTCGCCGGACGCCGAACATACCGGCTGGTCGGTATGGCGTCCAGAGCACCGTGACCGTGAGGAGCCCCAGGTGAGCGTGATGGACCGGTTCCGCCTCGACGGGAAGGTCGCCGTCGTCACCGGCGCCTCCTCCGGCCTGGGGGTGTCGTTCGCCCGCGCACTCGCCGAGGCCGGTGCCGACGTCGTGCTCGGCGCTCGCCGCGCCGAGCGCCTGCCGGAGACGGGCAAGCTGGTCGAGGCGGCCGGCCGGCGGTACGCGGCCCGCGCCACCGACGTCAGCCGGCCCGAGGACTGCCAGGCGCTGGTCGCCACCGCCATCGAGCAGTTCGGTCGGGTGGACGTGCTGGTCAACAACGCCGGGGTCGGCACCGCCGTGCCCGCCTCCCGGGAGACCCCGGAGCAGTTCCGCTCGGTCGTCGACGTCAACCTGATGGGCAGCTACTGGATGGCCCAGGCCTTCGCCCGGGCGGCGACCGGCGGCGGCGCCATCGTCAACATCTCCAGCGTCATCGGCCTGCGCCCGGGTGGCATTCCGCAGGCCGCGTACGCCGCCAGCAAGGCCGGGGTCATCGGCCTGACCCGCGACCTGGCGGCACAGTGGACCGGCCGCAAGGGCATCCGGGTCAACTGCATCGCCCCCGGCTTCTTCGCCTCGGAGATGAGCGACCAGCTCGAGCCGGGCACCTTCGAGATGGTCAAGGCGCTCGCCCCGGCCGGGCGGCTCGGCGAGCACGAGGAGCTCGCCGCCACGCTGATCTGGCTGGCCAGCGACGCCTCGTCATACGTGACCGGAGTGACCGTGCCGGTCGACGGCGGCCTCGTCATGCCTTGACGCCCGAGGGCGGAGGGCGTAGACCGGCTGTCACCTTGCTCGATGTCCCAGCGACTCGCCGTACAGGAGGAGCACCGATGAGCTTCAACCTCGCGACCATCCTCCGGGAGCCCCGCCGGGCGCATCCCGACAAGCCGCTCTGCCACCTCGACCACCTGACCTTCAGCTACCGGCAGGTGGACGAGATCTCCGGGCGGGTCGCCGCCGCCCTGCTCGGGCTGGCCCTGCGCCGGGGCGACAAGGTGGCGGTGCAGCTGCCGAACGTGCCGCAGTTCCTCTTCGCCTACTTCGCCGTGCTCAAGGCGGGCCTGGTCATGGTGCCGCTCAACCCGCTGCTGCGCGCCGGCGAGGTCGCGTACCACCTGGCGGACTCCGACACCAGGGTCTTCATCACCTTCGAGCTGTTCGCACAGGAGGCGGCCAAGGGGGCCGCCGAGGTCGAGGGCGTGACGACGTACGTGGTCAACCTGCCGGGCAGCGACCGGCGGCCCGACGGCACCCGGCACTTCGACGAGCTGTACGCGGCCGAGGACACCGGCGAGATCGCGCCGACGGACGCCGACGACACGGCCGTGCTGCTCTACACCAGTGGCACCACCGGCCGGCCCAAGGGCGCCGAGCTGACCCACTTCCAGCTCTACATGAACTGCACCGTCGGCGGCGAGCTGTTCGGCTTCCGCGACGACGACATCGGCCTGGCCGTCCTGCCGCTGTTCCACGTCTTCGGCCTCTCCAGCGTGCTCAACGTGGCCGTGCGCTACGGCGGCACCATCGTGCTCGTGCCGCGCTTCGAGGTGGGGCCGGTGGTCGACGCCATCGAGCGGCACCGGTGCACGATCTTCTCCGGCGTACCCACCATGTACTTCGCCCTGTTGCAGGCCGACCTCACCGGTCGGGACCTCTCCTCGCTGCGGGTCGGCGTCTCCGGTGGGGCGGCGATCCCCGGCGAGGTGATCCGGTCCTTCGAGGAGCGGTTCCCGGGCGTGGTGATCCTGGAGGGGTACGGGCTGTCGGAGACGGCCAGCACGACGACGTTCAACATCAGCGCCGAGCAGCGCAAGGTGCTCTCCATCGGCAAGCCGATCTGGGGCGTGCAGACGCGCATCGTCGACGACGCCGACCGGCCGCTACCGCCCGGGCCCGAGCACGTCGGCGAGATCGTGGTCCGCGGCCACAACGTGATGAAGGGCTACTACAAGAACCCCGAGGCGACCGCCGAGGCGTTCCGTGGCGGCTGGTTCCACACCGGAGACCTGGCGTACGCCGATGCCGACGGCTACCTGTTCATCGTCGACCGCAAGAAGGACATGATCATCCGGGGTGGGTACAACGTCTACCCCCGGGAGGTCGAGGAGGTCCTGTACGCCCACCCGGCGGTCGTCGAGGCCGCGGTGCTCGGCCGCCCCGACGCCAAGCTGGGGGAGGAGGTCGTGGCGGTGCTCAGCGTCACGCCGGACGCCGAGGTGACCCCCGACGACCTGGTGGCGTACTGCCGGGAGCGGCTCGCCGCGTACAAGTACCCGCGGCAGGTCCGCATCGTGGCCGAACTGCCGAAGGGTCCGACCGGCAAGCTGCTCAAGCGGGAACTGAAAAAGGACCTGCTGGAAACCCCTGCACAGCAAGTGCAATAGCCGCCGCCATCCGATTCGGCAACGACCCGAGCCGACCGCAATTGTCCTGGTACGACACGTCTACATCACAGCGTCGTAACAAGTCATTGACGGTCTCGGCTCGAAAAGTACACTCCCGATGTAATAACCACCCCCTGATGCTTCGCCCGAGTCGCACCGCGTTTTCCCCCGTCGCCGCGTCCCGTAAGAGGTGAAGATGAGCCCACCACCCACCGACACTCCCGCCGACGGCATCGACCTGGTCCTGCGCGACGTCGGCGTCCGGTTCGGCGGACTGGTCGCGCTGGACGGCGTCTCCCTGCGGGTGCCGCCCGGCCGGATCGTCGGCGTCATCGGCCCGAACGGCGCCGGGAAGACCACCCTGTTCAACGTGGTCTGCGGCTTCGTCCCGCCGACCAGCGGCTCGCTCACCCTCGACGGCCGGCCGTTCCGGCCGCGTCCGCACCGGCTCACCCGCCTCGGCATCGCCCGCACGTTGCAGGGCGTCGGTCTCTTCCCCGGCCTCACCGTCGTCGAGAACGTGATGGCCGGCGCCAGCCACGCCGCCCGGGCCGGCTTCACCACCGCCCTGTTCGGCCTGCCCCGCAGCGACCGTGACGAACGGCGGCTGCGCGAAGAGGCCCTCGACCTGCTCACCGAGCTGGGTGTCGCGCGGCACGCCGCCGCCGCGCCCGGCACCCTGCCGTACGCGGTGCGCAAGCGGGTCGCCCTCGCCCGCGCCCTGATCGCCCGACCCCGCCTGCTGCTGCTCGACGAGCCGGCCGGCGGGCTCGGCGCCGAGGACATCGGCGAGTTGGCCGAGCTGATCACCGCGCTGCCCGGCCGGGCCGACGCCGCCTGCTCGATCATGCTCGTCGAGCACCACATGGACCTGGTCATGTCCGTCTGCCACGAGATCGTGGTGCTGGACTTCGGCAAGGTCATCGCCGCCGGCACCCCGGAGCAGGTCCGCGACGACCCGCTGGTGACCGAGGCGTACCTCGGCGCCGACGTCCCGGCCGGCGCCACCGGCACCGCCGCCGGTCCGGTGGTCGCACCGTGAGCGCCATCCTGGCGGTCGACGGGCTCAGCTCCGGCTACGGCCCGGTGCCGGTGCTGCGCGACGTCACCTTCGAGGTGCCGACCGGGACCATCGCCGCCGTCCTGGGCGCCAACGGCGCGGGCAAGACCACCCTGCTGCGTACCCTGTCCGGCCTGCTGCGGCCCACCGGCGGCCAGGTCCGGTTCGACGGCGCGGACCTGCGCGGCGTCCGCGTCGAGGCGCTGGTGCACCGCGGCCTGGCGCACGTGCCCGAGGGCCGCGGCATCGTCGCCGAGCTGACCGTCGAGGAGAACCTGCGCCTCGGCGGGCTGTGGCGCCGCGACCGCGCCGACGCCCGGCGCGCCCAGGACGAGGTGTACGAACTGTTCGAGCCGCTGGCCCGGCGGCGACGGCACGCCGGGCACCAGCTCTCCGGCGGGGAACGGCAGATGCTCGCCCTCGGTCGGGCGCTGATCGCCCGGCCCCGGCTGCTGCTGCTCGACGAGCCGTCGCTCGGCCTCGCACCCCGGGTCACCGCGCAGATCATGGCGCTGCTGCGCCGGCTCTGCGACGACACCGGGTTGACCGTCCTGCTCGTTGAGCAGAACGTGCGCAGCGCCCTCTCCGTCGCCGACCAGGGCGTGGTCATGTCCCTGGGCCGCGTCGTCATGGCCACCCCGGCGGCGCAGCTTCGCGACGACGAGACGCTGCGCCACGCGTACCTCGGGTTCTGACCACCCCACCCGTAGGAAGGATCCGTTCTTGGACCGGTTCTTGTTCCTCACCTTCGACGGACTGTCCACCGGCGCCGTCTACGCGGCGTTCGCCCTCGCCCTGGTGCTCATCTGGCGGGCCGCCCGTCTGGTCAACTTCGCGCAGGGCGCGATGGCGGTGGCGACGGCCTACGTCGGCTACGCGGTCGCCTCCGCCACCGGTTCGTACTGGCTGGGCCTGGGCGCGGCCGTCCTCGCCGGCCTCGCACTGGGCGCGCTCGTCGAACGGGTGCTGATGCGGTTCGTCGGCCACGCCAACCCCCTCAACGACGTCATCGTCGCCCTCGGCCTGGTGCTGCTGATCCAGGCCGTGCTCGGCATGGTCTTCGGCAACGAGTACCGGCCGGCGGCCGCGCCGTTCGACACCGACGCCCTGTCGATCGGCGGGATCGCCGCACTGTCCCCGTACGACCTGTGGGTCCTCGGTGCGGTCCTGGTGGTCGTGGTGCTGCTCGCGCTGCTGTTCACCCGTACGCCGATCGGCCTGCGGATGCGGGCCTCCGCCTTCGCTCCCGAGGTGTCCCGGCTGCTCGGGGTGAACGTCAACCGGATGCTCACGGTCGGCTGGGCGCTGGCCGCCGCGGTCGGCGCCCTCGCCGGCATGCTGGTCATCCCCACCGGGCTGGGGCTGCACCCGCACGCGATGGACCTGGTCTTCGTCGTCGCGTTCACCGCCGCCGTCGTCGGCGGCCTGGACAGCCCGGCCGGGGCGGTGGTCGGCGGCCTGCTGGTCGGCGTGATCCTGTCCTACGTCACCGGCTACCTCGGCCCGGACACCACGCCGCTGGCCGTCCTCGTCCTGCTGCTGGCGGTCCTGCTGGTCCGCCCCGGCGGGCTCTTCTCCAGCGCGAGAGCGAGGCACGTGTGACCACCACCCAGCCCGACGTGTCCACGGCCGAACCGCCACCCGGCCGGCCGTCACCGCTGCGCCGGCTGCTGCCCGGCCCGCCGGGCGCCGCCACGGCGGGCGGCTCCACGCTGCTGCGCCACCTGGTCCCGGCCGTGCTCGCCGGCACCCTGGTCGTGCTGCTGACCAACCAGTTGCCGCCGTACCAGAACCTCCAGGTGGCCCGGGTCTGCGCGTTCCTCTGCGTCACCGCCGGCTACACCGTCCTGGTCGGGCTCAACGGCCAGCTCTCGCTCGGGCACGGGGCGCTGATGGCGACCGGCGCGTACACCGTCGCGCTGGTCCAGCGGGCCTTCGAGGCGCGCGCGGTGCAGGGCCGGTGGATCCTGCCGCTGTCCCTGCTGGCCGCCGTCGCGGTGACCGCGGCGGCGGGGCTGGTCATCGGGCTGGCCGCCGCCCGGCTGCGCGGGCCGTACCTGGCCGGCGTGACCCTGACCGTCGCCACCCTGGTCCCGGCGATCGCCACGATCTTCACCGGCGTCTTCAACGGCGAGCAGGGGCTGCGCTTCCCGGCGGAGACGCCGCCGGCGTTCCTCGGGGCGTACTTCCAGCCGGAACGGTGGCTGGCCTGGGTCGCGCTGCTCGCCGCGCTGCTGACCATGCTGCTCATGGCGAACCTGGTGCGCAGCCGGTTCGGCCGGTCCCTGCGCGCCGTCCGCGACGACGAGGTGGCCGCCCGGCTCGCCGGCATCCACGTCGCCCGCAACCAGGTGCTCGCCTTCGTGGTGAGCGCCGCCTGCGCCGGCCTGGGCGGGGGCGTGTACGCGGTGCTGACCGCCACCGTGGCCCCCGGCAAGTTCGCCCTCGACCTGTCGCTGTTCCTGCTGATGGCCATCGTGATCGGTGGGCTGGGCAGCCTCGCCGGGGCGGTCTGGGGAGCGGTCCTGCTGGTGGCCCTGCAGGACCTGCCGAGCCTCGTCACCGACACCTTCACCCTGCCGGCGGGCCTCGCCCAGCGACTGGAGGGCAACCTGGCCCTCGCCGTGTTCGGCCTGATCCTCATCGTCGTCATGCTCGCGGCCCCGGGCGGCCTCCAGGGCGCCGCCCGCAGGCTCACCGCACGCCTCCGGCCGGGCCGCCGGACCCCGCACCCCTGACTCACCCGGTTCCACCCCACCCCGTTTCGCACCTGCACCGGAATGGAGAACCATGCATCCCACCACACGCCGCGTACTCGCGGCCGCTGCCGGCCTCGCGCTGTTGGTCGGCGCGTCGGCCTGCGCCAACGACGAGCAGCAGGCGGCCGAGAACGTCCCGGGCGTCACCGACACCGAGGTCGTGATCGGCACCCACCAGCCACTCACCGGCCCCGCCGCGGCCGGCTACTCGAAGATCTCCGCCGCCACCAAGGCGTACTTCGAGCATGTCAACAGCAAGGGCGGCGTCAACGGCCGGAAGATCGTCTACAAGGTGATGGACGACGGCTACAACCCGGCGAACACCGACAACGTCGTCCGCAAGCTCGTCCTCGACGACAAGGTCTTCGCGCTTCTCGGCGGCCTCGGCACCCCCACCCACACCAACGTGCTGGAGTTCGTCAAGACGCAGAAGGTGCCCGACCTCTTCGTCTCCTCCGGCAGCCGCAACTGGAACCAGCCCGAGAAGTACCCGACCACCTTCGGCTGGCAGCCCGACTACACCGTCGAGGGCAAGATCCTCGCCACCTTCGTCAAGCAGCAGTTCCCCGGCCAGAAGGTGTGCCACTTCGGGCAGAACGACGACTTCGGCCGCGACTCCCTCGCCGGGGTGGAGAAGATCCTCGGGCCGGTGGTCGCCAAGCAGACCTACACCCCCACCAACCCGCAGGTCGGCCCGGCGATCGGCGCGCTGAAGGCCGCCGGCTGCCAGGTGGTGATCTCGGCGAGCATCCCGGGCTTCACCGCGCTGGCCATGGGCCAGGCCGCCGGGCAGGGGTTCCGGGCGCAGTGGGTGGTGTCCAACGTCGGCGCCGACTACACCACGCTCTCCGGCCAGCTCGGCGACAAGAAGGTGATCCTCGAGGGGATGATCGCCGACAACTACCTGCCGATGGCGAACGACCCGAGCGACCCGTGGATCAAGGAGTACACCAAGATCCACCAGCAGTACAACGCCGCCAACCCGATCGACGGCAACGCCGTCTACGGCTACTCGATGGCGTACACCTTCGTGCAGGCGCTGCTCGCGGCCGGCAAGGACCTGACCCGCGAGAAGCTGGTCGAGGCGGTGCACAAGGGCGGCTTCACCGGGCCGGGCCTGACCCCGTTCCGCTACAGCAAGGACGTCCACGCCGGCTACAGCGGCGTCCGGATGAACAAGGTGCAGAACGGCGTCCAGGCGTACTTCGGGCCGACCTACACCACCGACGACGGTGACGGGGCCGTCACCGAGCTCACCGGTGCGCCAGCCGCGCCGCCGGCGGAGGCGATCCCGACGAGCTGATCCGCGACCGCCGCCGGCCAGCGCGCCGCGGCGCTCGGTCCCGGGCCGCCACCCGACGGGTGGCGGCCCGGTCTCGTTGTTGGCGAACGCGGCCACCCGGGCCTGGTCGACCACGCGCCGGTCACGGTGGCCAACAGGTCGCACGTAGGGTGCGCATTGTCGGGCCAACTGGCCGCCGATCGGCGGAGCGGACGCCCTCCGAACCCCGGTTGCCCTATGTCGATACACTGCCGGTGCAGATTTATCGGTAGCGGCCGACGACAGGGGACCCTCACATGATCGACGTGGACGCCGACGGACCGGCACGGGTGGACGGGCGGTCGGCGCGCGCCGAGCGTACCCGCACCGCCATCGTCGACGCGCACCTCGCGTTGATCGACGAGGGGGACCTGCGGCCCACCGGGGAGCGCATCGCCGAACGCGCGGGGGTGTCGCTGCGTACCTTGTGGACCAACTTCAAGGACATGGAGACCCTGTTCGCCGCGACCGGCCGGCGGGTCAGCGAGCGGCAGGAGTCGATGGTCCGGCCGATCTCGCCGGAGCTGCCGCTCACCCGGCGGATCGGGGAGTTCAGCGTCCAGCGCGCCCGGATGCTGGAGGTGCTGGCGCCCTCGGCCCGCGCCTCCGCGCTGCGCGAGCCGTTCTCGCCGCAGCTGCGCCGCAACCGAGAGGGCAACATCGCCCGGGTACGCGGCGAGATCGAGACCGTCTTCGGCCCGGAGCTGGCGCACGCCGGGCCGGAACGCGAGCAGCTGCTCGACGCGCTGACCGTGGCGAGCACCTGGTCGACCTGGTCGATGATGCGCGACGCGATGGGCCTGGACGTCGAGGCGGCGCGGGCCACCCTGACGCGGATCCTGGGCGCGCTGCTGGTCGACGCCATCGCCGCCGGACTGCGGTGACCCGCCGCGGCGAGGTCGTCTCCTCCTGGGGTGGTCTGTCGAGATCGGGATAGCCTCTGGCAGGCGCCGCAGCCGTGTGGTGAAGGCGTTGCGGCGGCGGTTGGCCGCCGTGGTGGTTGATCGCTACTGTGCCCCGGTGGCCCGTGCGCAGCTCTCCGCCGAGTTGGTGGTTGACGGGCGGGTTCCGCAGGCGTTGGCGCTGTCGCCGGACGGCAGGTGGGTCGCCTTCGTGGTCGCCCCGGTCGGGCGGGCTGATGTTCACCCGGTCAGCGAACTCTGGGTCGCCGCCGTGGACGGGACCGGGTTGCCACGACGATTGACCTCGGGAGAGGCGTACGACTCGGCGCCGCGGTGGGCTGCGGATTCGCTGTCGATCTACTTTCTCTCCGACCGGGCCGAGCGTGGCGCGGCGCAACTGCACCGGGTGGGGCTGGTCGACGGTGTCGTGGAGGCGGTCACGTCCTGGGCCGGTGGGGTCTCCGGTCACCTCCCGCTGGCCGATCCGGACCGTGTCGTGGTGATCGCAGCCGATCAACCGTCCGCCGAGGACGAACGTCGGGACCGGGAGCGGGACGACGCTCGGGTGTGGGGTGAACGCGTGCTCCCGGACCGGCTGCGGCTGCTCGACGTACGGAGCCGGGAGGTTCGGACCCCGGACACGTTCGGCGATCGCCATGTCGTCGAGGTGGCCCAGCGGCCCGACGACGGAGTGCTGGCGGTACTGACCTGGTCGACCCCCGACGTGGACCCGGGTCTGGTGGAGCCCGGTCTGCACCTGTTCGACCCGGACAGCGGCGTGACCCGGGACCTCGGCCCGGCTGTGGCAGGCGCGTCGTCGCTCGTCTGGTGGCCCGCCGACGATGGCTGGCACCTGGCATATGTCGCGACGACCCCGCCCGCTCTCGTGGGCGGACACGCGGTACTCGATGTCGCCGTGCCGGTGCGCGGGCCGGCGGGCGAGCACCGTAACCTGACCGCCGGCACGACCGCCTGCCCGAGCAACCTGGTCCAGGTCGACGCCGGTCTGCCGCTGGTGCTGGTTGCCGACGGGCTCGACACCGCGATCCACCGGCTCGATCCAGCCGGGCCCATCCTCGTCGAGGTGTCCCGGGTCGACGGCCTCGCGACGTCGTTGACCACGAACCGGCACGGCGACATCGTCGCGGCGGTTGTCAGCACGTCCTACCAGCCCGGGAACGTCCACGCCGGCCCCGCGGGCGAGTCGCTGACGAGGCTGACCGATCTCAGGCCCGAACTTTACGACATTTCCTGGGGTGTCCAGGAACGCCTGTCATACACGGCGTCCGACGGGCTGGCCCTCGACGGCCTGCTGATCCTGCCCGCCGGCCGGTCCCGCGAGGACGGGCCCTTTCCACTGGTGACACTCGTCCACGGCGGCCCGTACCACCGGCACGCCGACCGGCTCATGCTCGGCTGGGACCCGTCCGGCCAGTGGCTGGCGACCGCCGGCTACGCCGTGTTTCTGCCGAACCCGCGCGGCGGCCAAGGGCACGGCCACGACTTCGCCGTGCGCGTCGCCGGTGCGGTCGGCCTCGATGAGTGGACCGACATCTGCGCCGGCATCGACCTGCTCATCGCCGACGGCGTCGCAGACCCGGACCGGCTGGGCATCGGCGGCTGGAGCCACGGCGGGTTCATGGCCGCCTGGGCGGTCGGGCAGACCGACCGGTTCAAGGCCGCCGTGATGGGCGCCGGCATCAGCGACTGGGGAATGCTCGCCGCAACCGGAGAACTGGGCCCGTTCGAGTCGGCCCTCGGTGGTAGCAGCGGCTGGGAGGGAACGGGTCCACACCGTCACGACCGGCTCAGCCCGATCTCGTACGCCGCCAAGGTCCGCACGCCGGTGCTGATCCTGCACGGCGAGAACGACACGAACGTCCCGGTGTCGCAGGCGGAGTTCTTCCACCGCGCGCTCCGCAGGTTCGGAGTCGAGCACGAGTACGTCGTCTATCCCCGGGAGAACCACTCGATCCGCGAACGCAACCACCAACTCGACGTGCTCCGCCGTACCCGCGCCTGGTTCGACCGGTGGCTCGGATGACCCGACGCGGCGTGGCTCGTCGGGCCCGGCCCCGTAGGTGAGGGTGGGGCCCGGGCCGGCGGGTTGATCGGTCCGCGAGTCTTGATCGCTGCCGGGTCTGCTGATTGGCTGGCCGACATGACTGAGCTCGGATCCGTCGCGTGGCCGCCTGAGCCGATCCGGACCGAGCGGCTCGTGCTCCGTGAGTCCGAGGCCCGGGACCGTGCGGCGTTCATCGAGCTGCTAGTGTCGCCAGAGGTGCACACCTACCTCTGGCGGCCCCCGGCCGCGTGACGCGCTTGAGCGCGAGATGCCCGGGGCGCCCGAGCGGTGGCCCGGGAGCTTCGTCGTTGATCTCGACGGGGCGATGATCGGCCAGATCCTGCTCAGGAGAGCAACCGGGCACCGTCGCCCGGCTGCCGTGGGAAAGGCCGATCTCGGCTACCTGTTCCTGCCGCGGGCGTGGGGATTCGGGTACGCCGCCGAGGCGTGCGCGGCGGCACTCGACTGGTTCGACGGCGTCCTTCCCGGCGAGCCGGTGGTGCTCACCACCCAGACCGCCAACGTCGGCTCGATGCGCCTCGCGGCAAAGCTGGGGTTCACCGAGGTGGAGCGGTTCCACGCCTGGGACGCCGAGCAGTGGCTCGGCCTGCGCTCCCCGGTCACGCCGTCTGCCTGAACTCGTGTTCGACAGCACTGCCAGGACGGAGCCCAGGGCTGTTGGTCGCCATCGGGGCACGCGCTGGCCGGCAGTGAGTCGATGTCGGCGAACTGGCGCAGGAACGCCTCGCCGTCCGGCCAGGCGAACTGGCACCACGCCGCGCCAAGTCCCGCGACGTGGGGCCGCACCGTCCATCGGCCGACGAGCGCGTCGAGCCGGGCGAGCACGGGATGCCTGTCCCGCCATGAGTCCCCTCCCACGCCGGTCCCGGCGGAACCGCTGTCCGCGGTACCGCCGGGACCGCCGGGTGATGCGGGTGGAACCCCGCTGTCAGCCGCGCGCCGGGATCGCCTCGCTCGACCCGGCCAGCCGCTGGTGGGCGCGGATCAGCTCGGCGTAGCGCAGCGCGCTGGCCTTGACCGTGCGCCGCTGGGAGGCGTAGTCGACGTGCACCAGACCGAAGCGCTTGTCGTAG
This sequence comes from Micromonospora sp. U56, assembly GCF_018070095.1. Taxonomy (NCBI): domain Bacteria; kingdom Bacillati; phylum Actinomycetota; class Actinomycetes; order Micromonosporales; family Micromonosporaceae; genus Micromonospora; species Micromonospora sp. U56. The sequence continues at coordinate 19,481 of NZ_JAGPYL010000046.1, read as the reverse complement.
CCGTACGCCCACTCGAAGTTGTCCAGCAGGGACCAGACGAAGTAGCCGTCCAGCGGCACGCCCCGCTCGCGCGCCGCCGCGCAGGCCGCCAGGTGCCCCTCCAGGTACGCGGTCCGCTCCGGGTCCTCGACCGTGCCCTCGGGGGTGACCCGGTCGGGCCAGGCCGCGCCGCTCTCGGTGACCATGATCCGGGCCGGCGCGTACTCCTCGCTGACCGCGACCAGCAGCTCCTCCAGCCCGGCCGGGTACGCCTCCCAGCCCATCGCGGTCTGCGCCGCGCCGGGCACCGGCACCTGCCGGGCGTACGGCGGCGGCCCGTCCGGGTCGTCGGCCACCACCTGCCGGAAGTAGTAGTTGACGCCGAGGAAGTCGGTCGGCGTGGCGATCACGGCGAGGTCGTCGCCGCGGACCGGCGGCTCGACGCCGTACGTCGCGAGCATGTCCGCCGGGTAGCCCCGGCCGTGCAACGGATCCAGCCACCACCGGTTGACGTGGCCGTCCATCCGTCGCGCCGCGGCCACGTCCGCCGGCCGGTCGCTCGCCGGTTCGCAGGGGCTGAGGTTGAGCACCGGGCCGATCGACGCCGGCCGGGCGGCGTGGGCCCGCACGGCCTGGGTGGCCAGCCCGTGTCCGAGCAGGACGTGGTGCGCGGTGCGCACCGCCCGCGCCAGGTTTCGCTCGCCGGGGGCCATCCGCCCCTCCAGGTGCCCGATCCAGGCCACGCAGAGCGGCTCGTTGACGGTGCACCAGTCGCTGACCCGATCGCCGAGGCGGGCGGCGACGACGGCCGCGTAGTCGGCGAAGGCTTCGGCGGTGGCGCGCTCCGGCCAGCCGCCCCGGTCCTGCAACGCCTGCGGCAGGTCCCAGTGGTAGAGCGTCACGACCGGCCGGATGCCGGCGGCCAGCACGGCGTCCACCAGCCGGTCGTAGAAGTCCAGGCCCGCCGGGTTCACCCGGCCGACGCCGTCGGGCCGCACCCGGGGCCAGGCCACCGAGAACCGGTACGCCCCGACCCCGAGCTGCCGCATCAGCGCGACGTCCTGCGGCCACCGGTGGTAGTGGTCGCAGGACGTCGCCCCGGTGTCGCCGTTGTCGACCGCACCCGGCACCTCGCAGAAGGTGTCCCAGATGGACGGGGTGCGGCCGTCGGTGCGCACGGCGCCCTCGATCTGGTACGCCGAGGTGCCGACGCCCCAGCGGAAGTCGGGCGGCAGCTTGGACAGGTCGGGCACGGGCGGCTTCTCCTCGCGAGGTTCTCTGGACATGGCCTTACTTGACCGCGCCGGCGGTGAGGCCGGCGACGAAGTAGCGCTGCAACGCCAGGAAGCCGGCCACGACCGGCACGCTGACCACCAGCGAGGCGGCCATCACCTGATTCCAGTAGACGTTGAACTGGGTGGAGTAGCCCTGCAGACCGACGGCCAGGGTGCGGCTGTTCTCGTCGGTCATCACCGAGGCGAAGAGCACCTCGCCCCAGGCGGTCATGAAGGCGTACACGGTGACCGCGACGATGCCCGGCACCGCCGCCGGCAGGATCACCCGGAACAGGGTGCGCAGCGGGCCGGCCCCGTCGACCTGCGCCGCCTCGTCGAGTTCGCGGGGGATCGAGTCGAAGTACCCGACCAGCATCCAGATCGAGAACGGCAGCGAGAAGGTCAGGTAGGTGATGACCAGGCCGGTGCGGCTGGCGTACAGCGCGATGCCGGTGGCGTTGCCGAGGTTGACGTAGATCAGGAACAGCGGCAGCAGGAAGAGGATGCCGGGGAACATCTGGGTGGAGAGCACGGTCACCGAGAACAGGCCCCGGCCGCGGAACCGGTAGCGGCTGACCGCGAACGCGGCGAAGATCGCCACGGAGACCGACAGCACCGCCGCCACGCTGGACACCACCAGGCTGTTGACCAGGTAGCGGCCCAGCGGGACGGTCGACCACATGTCCACGAACGCCTGCGCGGTGGGGCGCCGGGGCCACCAGGTGAACGCGTTCTGCACGTCCTGCAGCGGCTTGACCGCGCTGCTGACCATCGCGTACAGCGGCACCAGCACGAAGACCGCGAGCAGGGTCAGCACCACCCGGCGGCTCCAGCGCTCGGCGGCGGTCTCACGCATCGTTCCTCCGGCGGTTGGTGATCAGCAGGTACCCGGCGGTGACCGCGAGCAGGAACAGCAGCAGCGCCACCGACATCGCCGACCCGGAGCCGAAGTCCCAGGTCTTGAACGAGCTGCGGTAGATGTGGATGGAGATCAGGTCCGCCTGGTCCGGCGCCGAGCCGCCGAAGAGGACGTACGGGGTGTTGAAATCGTTGAACGTCCACAGGAAGAGCACCAGCAGCAGCACCAGGTTGACCGGCCGCAGCATCGGCAGGGTGACCGAGCGCAGCCGGCGCCAGAAGCCGGCCCCGTCCACGGCGGCGGCCTCGTACAGGTCGTTGGGGATGTTCTGCAGGCCGGCCATCACGCACAGGAAGGCGAACGGCCAGGTCCGCCAGATCGACACCACCAGCAGCGCCACGAAGCTGTTCCCGCCGATCAGCCAGAACGGCTTGTCGCCGAGCAGGTGCAGCTGGTCGACCAGGACGTGGTTGACCAGGCCGGTATCGCGCTGGAAGAGGAAGCTCCAGGTGATCACCGCGGTGTAGACCGGCAGCGCGTACGGGGTGAGGAACAGGGCGCGCAGCAGGCCACGCCCCCGGAACGGACGTTGCAGCAGTACGGCCGCGGTGGTGCCGAGCAGCCAGGAGAGCCCGACCGAGATGATCGTGTAGACGACGGTCACCCAGAACGAGTGCAGCAGCTCCGCCCCGGCGGCGGAGTCGACGTCGAGCACGACCCGGTAGTTGTCCAGCCCGACGAAGGGCGCGGTCGACCAGTCGCGGATGTGGAACTGGGTCAGCTCCAGCAGGCTCATCCACGCGCCGACGGCCATCGGCACCACGTGGACCGCCAGTTCCAGCACGACGGCCGGGGCGAGCAGCAGGTACGGCAGGAGCGTACGGCGGGGGCGCCGGCGGCGGGGTGCGGTGCCGGCGGCGTCGGCCGGCCGGCCGGTCGGCGCGACGGCCCGGGGGGTGGTGCGAGTCGCCATCGGCGTCCTCTCGCTCAGGTGGTCGTGGGAGGGTCGGCGATCCCTCCCACGACCACCGGTCCGGCGGGTCAGCGCAGCTGCTGCTGGGCCCGGGTGAGCTTCTGCCGGATGCCGTCCTCGGTGACCGGCTTGCCGCTCGCTGCGTCGGCGAACAGTTCCTTGATGGCGGTGCCGACCAGCGTCTCGAAGGTGCTCTCGTTGGGCACCTGCGGCAGCGGCGCCGCCGTGGTGGCCAGCACCTCCTGGAGGACCTTCTGCTCGGGCGCGGCGAACGCGGCGTCACCGGCGACGGTCTTGACCGCCGGCAGCGAGCCGTACGTCTTGTTCAGCGCCACCTGCTCGGCGTCGCTGGTCATGAACTTGACGAACTCCAGCGCGCCGTCCTTGTTCTTCGTGTGCTTGAACACGGCGATGTTGATCCCGGCGACCATGCTGTTGACCTTCTTGCCGCCAGCCGGCGGGGTGGCCGGGAAGGGCACCGGAGCGACCCCGTACGCGTCGGGGGCCATGTTCTGCGACTTCAGGTTCGAGCCGGCCGCCTGCCAGAGCAGCATGGCCGCCTTGCCGTTGGCGAAGTCGGAGACGGCCTGGTTCTGCGCGTACTCGGCGTTGCTCGGGTTGACCACCTTGTCGGCGGCCATCAGGTCGACGTAGCGCTTGACCGCGGCGACGTTCTGCGGGGTGTCGAAGGTCGGCTTGCCGGCGGCGTCGAACCACTCGCCGCCGTACTGCTGGCTGAAGGTGAAGGCGTGGTGCGCGTTCTCCGACGGGTTGGCGCCCTCGACGGCCAGACCCCACCTGCCGTTGCCGGTGAGCTTGCGGCCGTACTCGGCGACCTGCTCCCAGGTGGTCGGCGGGCTGGTGAGGCCGGCGTCGGCGAACGCCTTCTTGTTGTAGTAGAGGGCGTAGGACAGGCTGTAGAGCGGCACGGCCGCCGGCGGCTTGCCGGGCGCGCCGGCGGCGGCGAGCGCGGCGGGGACGAACCGGTCCTTGCCGCCGACCTTGCCGAGGGTCGCGTCGTCGAACTCGACCATCGCGCCGGTCGCCTGCATCGACGCCGACCAGGTGTTGCCGATGTTGACCACGTCCGGGCCCTGCCCGGAGGCGGCGGCGGCGAGCAGCCGGTTGAGCAGGTCGGACCAGGGCACGACCTCGACCGTGACCTTGATGCCGGTCTGCTTCTCGAACTTGTCCAGCTCCGGCTGGAGGATCTGCTTGTCGGCCTCCAGGCTGGGGCCCTGGTTGCTGGCCCAGTAGGTGAGGGTCTTGCCGGACCCGCTGCCTGCCTCGTCCGAGTCGCCGCAGGCGGTGAGCGAGGCGGCGGTCAGCACGGCCACGGCGATCATCCCGAGGTGTCGTCTCGACACGGTGTGCCCTTCTGGTTGCAGTGGTGGGGGACCGGTGGGCAGCTGTCGCGGGGCGGAGGTGACGGGCGGCCGACCGGGCGGTGGGGAGCGAACGGGGATCGTCGATCCCGTCGGTTACATCACGCCTTAATTAATGTCGTCATTAAAGTAGTTGTCCGAAGGGCCGTCAAGCATGGGGACGTACAGTCGCCCGGGCGGCCGAAGGGATGCGAGGTGGCGAGTGGAGCTGGTGCGAGCGACGAACCGGGGGCTCCGGCTGCGCAACCGGTCCACCCTGCTGACGAAGGTCTTCCTCGACGGCCCGCTGACCCGGCAGGACCTGGTCCGCAGCAGTGGGCTGAGCCAGCCCGCGGTGAGCAACGTCGTCGGTGACCTGATCGACGAGGGGCTGGTCGTCGAGGCGGGCGCCGCCTCCTCCGACGGGGGGCGGCCGAGCATGATGCTCCGGGTCGCGCCGGGGTTCGCCGCCGTGATCGGCGTCGACGTGGGGGAGACCCGGGTCCGCGTCGAGCTGTTCGACCTGGCGATGACGCTGCTGGCCAGCAGCGAGTACCCGCTGGACCCGGCCCGCACCGAGCCCGCCGCGGTGGCCGGCCACGTGCTGGCCGGCATCGACGCGGTGACCGCCCGGGCGGGCGTCGCGGCGGCCGACGTGCTCGGCGTCGGCATCGGCGTCTCCGGGGTGGTCGAGCAGGGCGCCCAGGCCGTGGTGCACGCCCAGGCGCTCGGGTGGGACCGGGTTCCGCTGCAACGGCTGATCGCCGACGGGACCGACCTGCCGCTGCACCTCGACAACGGGGCCAAGACCCTCGGCCAGGCGGAAATGTGGTTCGGCGCCGGCCGGGGCGCCCGGCACGCCGTGTTCGCGCTGGTCGGCTCGGGCGTCGGAGCGGCCGTGGTGACCAACGGGATCACCTACCGGGGGGCGTCCAGCAGCGCCGGCGAGTGGGGGCACACCACCCTGGTGTACGGCGGCCGGGCCTGTCGCTGCGGCGCCCGGGGCTGCCTGGAGGCGTACGTCGGGGCCGAGGCGATCATCGACCGCTACCGGGAGGCCCGCCGGGGCCGGCCGGTGCCCGGCGACGACGAGGAGTCCCAGCTCGCCGCGCTGGTCGACGCGGCGGCCACCTCGGCCACCGCCCGGCGGGTGCTCGACGAGACCGCCGGCTACCTCGGCGCCGGGGTGGCCAACCTGATCAACCTGTTCAATCCGGAGCGGGTGGTGCTCGGCGGCTGGGCCGCCGTGGCCCTCGGCGACCTGCTCCCGGCCATCCGGGCGGCCGCCGGCCGGCAGGCGCTGCGCCAGCCGTACGAGCAGGCGTCGATCCAGCTCGGCCGGCTGGGGGTGGACGCGGTGGCGTTGGGCGCGGCGACCCTGCCGATCGCCCGGCTGCTCGCCTCGGGCGGCGTACGGGACTGACCGTCATCGGGCCCGCTGGAAGGCGCGGCCGACCTCAGGTGTGGTACCCGCCGGCGCTGGACTCGTTGAGGGCCATGGTGGACGGGCGGCGGGCCGGCACCGGGGCCGTTCCGCCCAACGCCGTGGGCGCCGTGGTCGCCATGGCGACGAGGTCACGACAGCGGGGCCTGTGTCGCGAGGGCGCTCGCGGTGCGACATCGCCGGCTCGGTGAACCCTTGGAAGGGGGTCACCGCTGGTCGAGCGAGCGAGACGACGGGGGGCCGGGGCGGCCTGGGGGGCCGCCCCGGTTCATCGCGCCCGGGACGGTGCGGTGGCGCGCCCGGTCATCTCGGAACCCACTCCCGCGCCCGGTTCTGCTCCGGTCGGGGCGGTCGCCCGGTCGGCCAGCGGGCGACGTTGGCGCCCCGTCGCTCCGGCTGCGACGCCGGACGCCACATCGGGTGCACCAGCATCCCGTTCAGCAGGGGGAAGCTGTCGCGCTCCAGGTACCCGTGCCGACCGTGCAGGGCGCGGTGGCCCTCGCTGAAGGTCTCCGCGTACGTCGGCAGGCCGAGCGTGTCCATCCACCGCTGACTGCCGGCGAGGACGGCGCCGGCCCGCGCCGCGCGGTCCGGGCCGGGCGGCACCGCCAGGATCGCCAGGTGGTGGTGCGCCTGGCTGGGGCGGTGCGCGGCCAGGGCCTGTTCGAGGAGGAGGAACCGTTCGTGATCCGCGCCGCAGGCCAGCGCGAGCCGCTCCGCGTAGCGGGCGGGCGGCGGGATGGGGCGGTAGCGGTGGAACCAGACGGTGGCGGCCGCGCCGGCGCGCAGCAGGAACACGTCGCCGACCAGCAGCGCGTGTTCGGTCCAGATCCGGGCCACGTCGGCCAGCACGACCGGTCTGCGCTGCTCGTCGGGGACCAGCCAGGCACCGAGCACGGTGGTGGCGAGACTGGCGGTGACAAGGTCGACGGTCCGGCCGACGTCGCACCAGCGGGCGCGGGCGACGGGCATGGGGTAGCTCATGGTGTGACTCCTGATCAAGATCATGATCGGGGTACGGCAGGCGTGGCCGATTGGCGGTGGCCCGGTGACACCAGGCGACGGTGTGGTCGGCGACGCGGGGCCCGCGCAGGGCCGTCAGTCCGGCGGACGCCGGAGCGGTGGGAGACAGGGACGCGCGGCCGGCGGCGACGGCGGGAACGGGGTGGCGGCGGCCGTCGCGATCGGACTTGATCCGAGGCGACGGCGGCGCCACCACGACGAGGTGGACTCCCACGTCGGGTCGGCGGAGGCCGTCAGGCGGGTCTGCTCCCCGGCCGGGGACAGCGGGACGGCAGCGGAGCGGGACCGTCCGGCCGGCAGAGCCGCCGCCCGCTGGCGGGCGGCGGCCAGGCGACCGTCGATGCGTCGGCGACGGGCTGGTGGCCGCCCCCGGCCGACCCCATGCCGCCGGTGTCGGTGGCGGGCGCGCCGCGGTATGGGATGAGGTCGGGTCGAACCGGGTGGCGGAGCGGACCGGTGCCGGCTTCCGCCGGCGAGCACGCGGCCGCCCTCGCCCGTGCCGGGCCGGCCAGGGCCGTGTCGGTCCTCAGTTGGCCGGTGGGCGGCGCCGTGGCGGATGGTGTCGGCGGGAGGGTCGTGGCCGCACCGGGTGGTCGCCCGACCGTGGCCGCCGCCCCGGGCACCTGCCTGGCCGTGCCGTCCGCCCCGGGCGCCCGCTCGGCGGGCGGGGCGACCTCGGCCGGACGCAGCGCCCCCAGCACCGGCTGCAGCGGCCGAAGCACGGGCTCCAGCGGGTGGAGCACCGGCTTCAGCGGGTGGAGCACCGGCTTCAGCGGCCGGAGGACCGGGTGGAGGCCGCGCAGCAGCGGGTCGACCACGGGCGCCAGGCCGCCGACGATGGGACCGGCGATCGGGTCGACCACCGGGGGCAGGGCGCCGAGGACGGGGCCGGCCACCGGGTCGAGTACGGCGGGCAGAGCGCCCACGGCGGGGGTCGCCACCCGGTCGACGTCGTTGGCCGGCGGTGTAGCCACCCGGTCCCGCGGCGGCCGGCTCGTGCGCGCGGCCACGGTCTCCGGTGTCCCCGGGCGCGGCGGGGCGGCTCGGGTCGGTCGGTCGGCGGGCGGCGCTGTCCGGCGTTTCGGCGGCGGCGTCGCGTGGCGGGTGTCGGTTGCCGGGGACGACCCGGCCCGGGACGGCGGCGTGCCGCCCGTGTCGCCGCCATCGTCGCCGGACCCGGCCCGGCGCGGGGGATCCGGAGTGTCGGCCGCAACCGAGGGCGGGATCCCCACCGGAGAGAGGGTGGTCTGGAGCAGGTCGGTCACGCCTCCGACGACCGCGTCCACCGTGACGACGGGCGGCGCGTCGGCGGCGCGTGCGGACCGGGCGTCGCCCGCCTCGTAGCCGATCCAGGCGCAGGCGGCGGCGCCGAGCACGAGCCCGAGGCGCAGCGCGACAGGCCCCAGCCGCCCGCTCCGCACGCCCATCGCCGCACCCCCTACCTCAGCCGTCCCCAAAGGGCCGGCACCGGGGACTCTACCGAAAGCGCCGGTGCGGTGACAGAGAGCGCGCGGTGCGGGGCGCAGGTTTCGGTGCCGCTGGTCAGGCCGGCACCTCCCGGCCGCTGGGCAGGGGCGGCCGACCGGCGTCCATCCGGGAGTGGGGCGCCGACAGGGCGCCGCTGGCTCGCCTCGGCGGGCCGTGGTCGCCGCTGGCGGCCGGCCCGGCCCACGGCGCGTCGCCGGGAACCGGACCCTCGTCCACTCGGAACAGGTGTGCCGTCGCGGTGAGGTGCAGCAGGCGGGAGACGCAGCGGGGCGGTCGTCGCAGCGCCAGGTCGCCCGCCGCCTCGCGCAGCAGGCGGTCCGCCTCGAGGAGGGCACGTACCGCGTGCAGGTCGATGAAGCGGACCCCGGAGAGGTCCAGGACGACCCGGGGGGCGGAGCGGTGGGCGAGCTCCGCCACGAGGTCGACGAGCAGGTGTGCGTTGCTCATGTCCACCTCACCGCGGACCGAGACCACCGTCAGCGGTCCCTCGTGCTCCCAGTCGAGTGACATCACCGGCGCGTCCGGCGCGGGGACGTTGCCGCCCGCGCGCCGGCGTGGACCGTACGGCAGTTCCGTGGACATCGCGCCCCCTTGCGGGATGGATCGGACTTCACGGCACCGCGGTTCGGTGCCGGTCCTGGGCGCGTGTCTCGACCCGGGTCCGACGCTACCCCTGCCGGCCGATTTCCACACGTCATGGCGGGCGACCGCCGTCCGGTGCCGCCGCCGACTGGGGGGACGGGATGTCGGCGCGACGGGTAGGGTGCGAGGTGCCACGCCGCCCCGGTGCGAGGCCGCCACCGCGGCCCGGGACACGGCCGCCGCGCGCGGTCCGGGGACGGTCCGACCGAAGACCGACGCGGCGCACGCCCGCCGCACCCGTGGGGTACGCCCCGTCGTGAAGGGCCCGTTCCATGGTACAGACTCCGCTGTCCCCGCAGGACGCCCTGGCCGAGCTCGGTCGGATCCGGCTCGACGAGACCGGTGTCGACGAGGTGCTGCGCTCCGTCGCCGGGCTGGCCCGGCGCAGCATCCCCGGCGCCGCCGAGGTCTCCGTGACGCTGTTGCGGGGCACCACCGCGCAGAGTGCGGCCACCACGGGCCAACTCGCCCTCGAACTCGACGAGTTCCAGTACGAGCAGGGCCGGGGCCCGTGCCTGGACGCCTCGGTCAGCGGCGACGCGATCTCCGTGCCGGACACCGCCGACGAGGACCGGTGGCCGGCCTGGGCCGGCCGGGCCCGGGACGCCGGTGTCGGCAGCTCGCTGTCGATCGGCCTGCCCATCCAGGAGGCGGTGGTGGGCACCCTCAACGTCTACGGGCTGGCGACGCGCGCCTTCGACCGGGACGCGCAGGAGCTGGCGAAGACCTTCGCCGCGTACGCCGCCGTGGCCCTGGCCAACGCCCACCTGTACGAGAACGCCGCGACGCTGGCCGAGCAGATGCGCGCGGCGATGGAGAGCCGGGCGGTCATCGAGCAGGCCAAGGGCATCATCATGGGCGAACGGCGGTGCTCGGCCGACGAGGCGTTCGCGATCCTGGCAAAGCTGTCCCAGGACACCAATCGCACGGTGCGCGACGTCGCCGCGGCGCTCGTGGGGCGGGCCGAGGGGGCGACCGGCTGAGCGGGTGACTCAGCCCTCCGGGCGGGTCGACTGCCGGGGCGCCGCGCCACCCGCGGTGACCTGACGCACCAACGACTCGGCCACGTCACGCACCTTGCGGTTGGAGTTCTGCGACACCTTGGCCAGGATGGCGAACGCCTCGTCCGCCGAGCACCGCCGTTCGCCCATGATGATCCCCTTCGCCTGCTCGATGACCGCCCGGCTGTGCATCGCCGACTGCATCTGCTGGGCGAGGGTGGCGGTGCTGTCGTAGAGGTGGGCGTTGGCCAGGGCGACCGCGGCGTGGTCGGCGAAGGTCTGCGCGGCCTCCGCCACCTCGTCGAACGCGCCCGGCCGGGTGCCGTAGACGTTCAACGCCCCGACCACCGCCTCCTGGATGGGCAGGCCGATCGACATCGAGCTGCCCGCGCCGGCCTCGCGTGCCCGCCGCGCCCACTCCGGCCACCGGCCCTCCGTCGCCATGTCCGCCACGATCATCACCGTGCCGGTCGTCGCCGCGTCCAGGCACGGGCCCCGACCCTGCTCGTACTGCCACTCGTCGAGGCGCAGCGCCAGGTCGCCGGTGTAGGCGGCGGTGGTGGCCTCGGTGCCGTGCACCAGCGTCACCGACACCTCGGCGGCCCCCGGGATGCCGTCGCGGGCGACCTGGGCGATCCGGGTCAGGACGGCGTCCAGGCCCGTCTCGTCGTAGCGGATCGTGCCCAGCTGGATGAAGGCCTCGGTCAGGTCGAGGGGGAACTGCGGCATGGCGTCTGACGTCCTTGCGAACCGGCGCAATCGTTCCGGCGGAGCCGGGGCAGCGCATGACGGGAACGGCCCACTCCCGTCGGCCGCGGGTGCGGCTCCGCGGGGGCGGACCGGGGACCAGCGCCGCTGCTTGACGCTCGCTCGCGACGCCTGGCGGGGCGTCGGCTGCAGTGGTCCACTCTACCGTCCCCTCCGGTCGCGGCGGCCCCGGACCGTCCGTGCGTCGCCCGCCGGGCGGCCGCCCGGCGGCGCCCGCCGGCATTACCGCGGGGGCGGCGGGACCGCGTTCGGCCAGGCGATGGCCCAGCACCGGCTGCGGGCGGTCACCCCCCCGGCACCCGAGTCCCGTCCCGCCCGGTCAGGCCAGCCGGATGCTGTTCCCCTCGACCGAGACGGCCGCCTCCGGCAGCGGCTGACCGGCCGGTCCGCTGCGCACCGAGCCGTCGGCGATGTCGAAGACGCTGTTGTGGCACGCGCAGACGATGGTGCGGTCGCGGACGGCGGTGACGGTGCAGCCCTGGTGGGTGCACCTGGCCGAGAACGCCTTGATGGTGCCCTCGGCGGGCTGGGTGACCACCACCCCCTGGGCGGCGAAGATCCTCCCGCCGCCGACGGGGATGTCCGCCACCGTGGCCAGCGGCTTCGCCGCTCCGCCCGCCGCGCCGGTCGCCCGGGGGGCCGGGGCCGCGGCCTCGCCGTACGTCTGGCAGCCGGTCAGCAGGGCGGTGAGGCCCGCCGCGCCGGCACCGCCCAGCATCGCTCGCCGGGACGGGCAGCCGGGATCGCGGTCGTCGACCATGTCCTCGCCTTCCTCTCGTACCTCAGGTGCCGACGCCGACCGTGGTGAAGTACCACAGCGACGAGGTCAGCCAGATGCCCATCAGGACGGTGAAGACCAACCCGCCGATCACCGGCAGCACCCAGCCGGCCAGGCCCGGCCGGGGCAGGGCGAGCATCTTGGTGGTGAAGGCGCCGAAGAACAGGCAGCCGAGCAGCGAGTGCAGCAGGGTGCGCGGGTCGTGGTCGGCGAAGCCGAGCGCGTAGAGGCAGTGCACCGCCACCGGCACGGTCAGCAGGAATGCGATCCGGCCCGACCAGCGGTGCGCGGTGCCCGCCCAGGACGGGGAGAAGCTGCCCAGCCGGCCCCATATGGCCAGCGCGGAGAGCAACTGGAGGACCGCGAAGAACGCCGCGCCGCTGCCCAGCCACACCTTCACCGCCTGCGGGCCGGAGAAGCCGGCCAGGTTGACGGCGATGCCGGTCGGGGTGTGGAGCCGACCGTAGGCGCCCGTGGCCACCGCGACGGCCGCGCCGACCAGCAACGGTACGAGCAGCGACGCCCGGGGCGCGCCGAGCGTGGCGGGTCGGTCCGGCGCGGGCGCCGGGTCGAACCGTACGTGCACGACCGGCGTGGTGTCGTCGGCGGAGTCCGCGTCGACGCCGTGCCGGGGACCGAGCCTCACTCCGCCGTACCCGCGTCGGCGGCCACCGGCTCGGCGGCGACGGTGCGGCCGTCGACGATCGTCGTGCCGAACGCCGGGTCGCGCGGCGGGGCCGGCGCCGGGGAGCCGTCGCGGGTGAGCACGCCGATCTGGGAGCCGTCCGGCAGCATGATCCAGCCGCCGTCGACGCCGGCCCGGCGCGTCTGCGCGGTGGCCCGGTAGAGCACGGGCGCGGGCGTGGCGGCGGCCTCGGCGGTGAACCTCCACCGCTGGCCGCCGACGACCAGTTCGCCGGTGACGTCGCCGTCGCCGATCGTGGCGGCGAGGGTGGCGCCTTTCTTGCCGGTCAGCTTCAGCCGGCCGTCCGCGGCGGTGCCCCGCAGCCAGATCTCCAGCCGGCGGCCGTCGCAGACGTAGGCCACGGCGGTGCCCTTGGTGGCGGTGACGGCGATGGTGGCGCCGCTGTCGAGCCGGCCGGTCCAGTTCCCGGTGACCGGCGCGGCCGGGGCGGCCGGGGCGGTGGTGGGAGCGCCGGGGCTGCCGCGCTGCTCGGACGGCTGCGCGGGCGGTTGCCCGGTCGGGTCGACCGGTGGTGTCGAGGGCGCGTCGGGTGGCGCCGTGGCGCTGGCCGAGGGGGTGACGGCGGCCGTCGGCTGGACCGTACGCGGCGCCGCCTGGGCGCTCATCGCGAACAGCACGGCGGCCGTCCCGGCCCCGGTCAGCAGGGTCAGCAACGGGGTGATGTGCTTCATGAGCAGCTCCCTTCACCCGGTCGTACGGTGCCGGGGCGCCGGTCGTTCAATCCGCTCGCCGATCCGTGGCGGCAATTTCGCGGGCACGGCCGGCAGCAGCCGCGGCGGCGCCGGGCCCGCGGACCCGGGAGGGTGGGGTTCCGCTCAGGCCGGCCGGCGGGTGCTCTGCCGGACGATCAGCGGGGTGGCCAGCTCGATGCGGTGGCTGTCCAGCTCCTCGCCGGCGACCAGCGCGAGCAGCATCCGGGTCGCCATCCCGGCCATCTCGGTCAGCGGCTGGCGAACGGTGGTCAGCGGCGGGGCCGACCAGCGGGCGGCGTCCAGGTCGTCGAAGCCGACGATGCTCACGTCGTCGGGCACCCGCGCGCCGCGCTCGTAGAGCGCCTCGTAGGCGCCGAGGGCCATCTGGTCGGCGCAGGCGAAGACGGCGGTGGGCGGGCGGGAGAGGTCGAGCAGGGCGTTCATCTCCCGGTATCCGGACGGCGCGTTGAAGTCGCCGTGCCGGACGTAACCGGCGGGGATCTTGCGGCCCGCCGCGTTCATCGCGGCCCGGTAGCCGTCGACGCGGGCCCGGCTGCACGGCACGGTGGGCTGGCCGCCGATCACGGCGATCCGGTCGTGACCGAGGGCGAGCAGGTGCTCGGTGGCGGCGACGCCACCGGCCCAGTTCGTCGCGCCGACGGACGGGATGCCCGCGCCGGGCTGCCCGGCCGGGTCGATGATGACCACCGGGATGCCCAGCTCGTCGAGTTGGCTCTGCTGGCTGGGGGAGAGGTCCGAGAGCACCAGCAGCACCCCGTCGCAGCGGCGGGCGGAGAGCTGCTCGATCCAGCGCCGGTCGGGGCGGGTGCGGTGCCGGCCGTGCACGGCGGAGACCACGACGCCCATGCCGGCCCGGTAGGCCAGCTCCTCGACGCCGTCGAGGATCTGCATCGCCCAGGGGCTGCCGAGGTCGCGGAAGACCAGGTCGATGAGGCCGGCGCCACCGGAGGAGGTGGCCCGCCGGGCCGTGTAGCCGCGCCGGTCGAGCAGGTCCTGCACCTTCTGCCGGGTGGCGGGCGCGACGTCCGGCCGGCCGTTGAGCACCTTCGAGACGGTGGGCACGGACACGCCGGCGGCGGCCGCGATCTCCGACAGGGTCGCCCGCGTCTCCGGCATGCCACTCTCCTCGGCGATCGATGTGCCCTGCCCTCGATCGTATCCCGAAAGTTTCGAAAACTGCCCACCGACGTGTCCGATCCGTTAGATTCCGCTGCCGTTCCATCGACGGCGGCCCCTTGACCCGATCTCGCGACGCTGCCTAGTCTGCCTCGAAATCGAAACTTTCCCGAAACTTATCGAGGCATCCGGTCGGCCGCGGCCGGGTCGTGGAGAGGACGGTGATCGGCCATGCGTCGGCGCGATTTCCTGGGTGGTACGGCCGCAGCCCTGCTCAGCACCGGCGTGCTGGGCTCGCTCGCCGCGTGCGGCAACTCCGGACCGGGCGGGGGTGAGCAGCTTCAGCTCTGGGCTCTGCAGGACGCCGAATACCAGAAGGTGGTCAAGCCCGCCATCGACGCCTACAACTCCGGCGCCGAGAACAAGATCCAGCTCACCACGTACGTCAACGACGCCTACAAGCAGAAGCTCCAGGTGGCGATGGGGTCGCCACAGGCGCCGGACGTCTTCTTCAACTGGGGCGGCGGCAACCTCGCCCAGTTCGTCAAGGCCGGCCAGGTGGCCGACCTGACCGACCGGACGGCCGACCTGTCCGCCGCGTTCCTGCCGAGCGTGCTGTCGGTGGGGCAGGTCGACGGCCGGCAGTACGCCCTGCCGATGAACGGGATCCAGCCGGTGATCCTCTACTACCACCAGGGCGTCTTCGCCGCCGCCGGGCTCCAGCCGCCGAAGACGTACGAGCAGCTGCTGGCCGTGGTCGACGCGCTGAAGGCCAAGGGGGTCACCCCGATCGCGCTGCCCGGCTCGCAGGGCTGGACCGAACTGATGTACCTGGAGTACCTGCTGGACCGGGTGGGCGGGCCCGACAAGTTCGCCGCGATCGCCGCCGGCGCGGCCGGCGCCTGGTCGGACCCGGCGGTGGTGCGGGCCGCCACGATGTGCCAGGAGCTGGCGAAGCGGGGCGCGTTCGGCGCGAACTTCGCCTCGATCAACTACGACAACTCCGGCGCCTCCAAGCTCTTCGCCACCGGCAAGGCGGCCATGTTCCTCATGGGCAGCTGGGAGTACTCCACCCAGCTGACCAACAACCCGGCCTTCGTCAGGGACGGCAAGCTGGGCTGGCTGCCCTTCCCGACGGTCGCCGACGGCGCCGGCGACCCGACGGCGCCGGCGACCCGAGCAACTACTACTCGGTGTCGGCCAGCTCCACGCACCCCGACACGGCCGTCGACTTCCTGAAGCGGACCCTGACCTCCGAGCCGTACGTCCAGGGGCTGATCGCCGCCGGGCAGGTGCCGGCGGTCAAGGGAGTGGAGACCAAGCTGGCCGGCACCCCGGGCGCCGAGTTCACCACCTTCACCTACCAGCTGGTGTCCGGCGCGTCGTCGTTCACCCAGTCCTGGGACCAGGCGTTGCCGCCCTCGGTCGGCAGCGAGCTGCTGACCAACCTGCAGAAGCTCTTCCTCTCCCAGCTCACCCCCGCCGAGTTCGTCGCCGCGATGGGCAAGGCGCGGTGACCGCGGCCGTGCCGGCCCTCGGCCGGGCCCCGGCGGACCGGCGCCGGCACGGCCGGCCGGGGGCGCTCTGGGCGGTCCCCGCCGGGCTGTTCTTCACCGCCTTCGGGCTGGCGCCGATCCTGGTCGTGGCCTACCTCAGCCTGACCCGCTGGAACGGGCTCGGCGATCCGGTGTGGACCGGGCTGGACAACTGGCGGGCGCTGCGCGACGACGCCGACCTGACCCACGGCATCTGGACCACGCTGCTGCTGACTGTGCTGTGCTGGGTGGTGCAGACCCCGCTGGCGCTGCTGCTGGGCGTCTGGGCGGCGGCGCCGCAGCGCAACCGGGCGATCCTCTCGGCGGCCTTCTTCCTGCCCCTGCTGCTCTCCACCGCCGCGATCGCGCTGGCCTGGCTGTCCCTGCTGGACCCCAACTTCGGCGCCGCGGCGACGCTGGGGCCCTGGCTGGGCGCGCCCGACGGCAACCTGATCGGCAACCCGGACCGCGCGCTGTACGTGGTCGCCCTCGTCATCGCCTGGCAGTTCGTCCCGTTCCACACGCTGATCTACCAGGCCGCCGTCCGGCAGATCCCCGCGAGCCTCTACGAGGCCGCGGCCATCGACGGCGCCGACCGGGTACGCCAGTTCCGGTCGATCACCCTGCCGCTGCTGCGGCACACGATCGTCGCCTCCTCGGTGCTGATGATCGTCGGGTCGCTCACCTACTTCGAGACGATCCTGCTGCTCACCGGTGGCGGGCCGGGCACCGAGACCCGGGTGCTGCCGCTGCACATGTACATCAAGGGCTTCGTCGGCTTCGACATGGGCTACGCCAGCACGCTGTCGGTGCTGTTGGTGGCCGTCGGCACCGTGCTGTCGGTGCTGATCGTCCGGGCCACCGGCTACCACCGGATGACCAGCGACCGGGAGGGCCTGTGAGCCAACCGCAGTCCGTGCGGCCGGCGCCGCCGCGCGGCACGCCCGCGCCGGCCACGACGCGGGTACGCGCCGACGAGCCGCCCGCCGCGGGCCGGGCGCGGGCCCGCGGGCCGGTGAACCTGCCGGCCGGGGTCGGGGTGACACTCTGGCTGCTCGTGGTGGTGCTGCCGCTCTACTACATCCTGGTCACCAGCCTGCGCACCCCCGACGGCTACCTCAACGACGGCGCGCTGGCCCTGCCCGGGACGCTGACCCTCGACAACTACGGCCGGTTGCTCGGGCAGGGCTTTGCCCGGCTGCTGCTCAACAGCGCGGTGGTGACCGCCGCGACGATCATGCTGGTGCTCGCGCTCGCGCTGCCCGCGGCGTACGCGATCGTGCGCGGCACGAGTCGGGCCGTGCGGGTCGGGTTCGCGCTCTTCCTGCTCGGCCTGGCCATCCCCGCCCAGGCCGTGGTCGTCCCGATCTACCTGATCATCACCCGGCTCCAGCTCTACGACTCGCTGCTGGCGATCATCCTGCCCACCGTGGCGTTCTCCCTGCCCATGTCGGTCGTCGTGCTCACCAGCACGCTGCGCGACATCCCCGACGAGCTGTACGAGGCGATGACGGTCGACGGGGCGGGCCCGGCGCGCACCTTCACCCGGCTCGTCGTGCCGCTGGCCCGGCCCGGCCTGGTCAGCATCGGCATCTTCAGCGGGCTGGGCGCCTGGAACGGCTTCCTCTTCCCCCTCGTGCTCACCCAGAGCCCCGAGCAGCGGGTGCTGCCGCTCGGGCTGTGGAACTTCCAGAACCAGTTCGGCACCGACGTGCCCGGCCTGATGGCGCTGGTGGTGTTCTCCGCCCTGCCGGTGCTCACCCTCTACCTGTTCGGCCGGCGTCACCTGCTCGGCGGCCTCACCGCCGGCTTCGGCAAGTGACCCGCCCCCCACGAGGAGACCTCCCCATGACCAGCGGGGTAACCACGCCCACCACCACCCGCATGATCCACAACCCGGTGCTGCCGGGCTTCCACCCCGACCCGTCGATCCTGCGGGTGGGGGCGGACTACTACCTGGCCACCTCGACGTTCGAGTGGTACCCGGGGGTGCGGCTGCACCACTCCCGGGACCTGGTCCACTGGCGACCACTCGGCGGCATCCTCACCGAGCGCCGCCTGCTCGACCTCACCGGCGTCGGCAACTCGTGCGGCGTCTGGGCGCCCTGCCTGTCGTACGCGCACGGGCGGTTCCACCTCGTCTACACCGACGTGGCCAGCTTCGCCAGCGGCTACTGGGACCCGCAGAACTACGTGGTCACCGCGCCGGACATCACCGGGCCCTGGTCGGACCCGGTGCCCGTGCACGCGCACGGCTTCGACCCGTCGCTCTTCCACGACGACGACGGCAGCACCTGGCTGCTGGCCATGCGCGCGGACTGGCGTCCCGGGCGGGACTCGTTCGGCGGCATCGAGATCCAGCGGTACGACCCGGTGGCCGGGCGGCTCGTCGGCCCGCCCCGGCTGATCTTCGAGGGCACCACCGCCGGGGTCACCGAGGGGCCGCACCTCTACCGCCGCGACGGCTGGTACTACCTGCTCACCGCCGAGGGCGGCACCAGCTGGGAGCACCAGGCGACGGTGGCCCGCTCCCGGTCGCTGTTCGGCCCGTACCGGCCGGATCCGGCGGGTCCGCTGATCAGCTCGTACGGCCGGCCCGAGCTGCGGTTGCAGAAGGCCGGCCACGGCAGCCTGGTCGAGACCGGCGACGGCCGGTGGTACCTGGCCCACCTGACCGGCCGCCCCTACACCCCGCTGGGCAACTGCGTGCTGGGCCGGGAGACCGCCCTGCAACCGGTCGAGTGGACCGCCGACGGGTGGCCCCGGGTGCGCGGGGGCGTACCGGCCGACGTGGTCGCCGCCCCCGACCTGCCGCCCGCGCCGTGGCCGGCGGAGCCGGCGACCGACCACTTCGACGCCCCCACCCTCGGGCCGGCCTGGTCGACCCTGCGCCGTCCGGCCACCCCGGACTGGGTCGACCTCGCCGCCCGCCCGTCCCACCTGCGGATCGTCGGCGGCCAGTCACCGGTCGGGCGGCACCGGCCCAGCCTGGTCGCCCGCCGGGTCACCGACCCGCGTTGCGCCCTGTCCACCGTGCTGGAGTTCCGGCCGGAGACCTTCCGCCAGCTGGCCGGAATCACCGGCTACTACAACAGCCGCAACTGGCACTACGCCTACGTCAGCCTCGACGATGCGGGGGAGCCGGTGCTGGAGGTGCTCAGCTGCGACTCCGGCCGGCGCACGGCGTACCCCGAGGCGACCGTGCGGCTGGGGCGGCGCGCGCGGATCGGGCTGCGAATGGTCTTCGACGGGCCGGCCCTGCGGTTCTCCTACGACCTCGGCGACGGGTGGCGGCCCCTGTCACCCGTGCTCGACGCCACCATCCTCTCCGACGAGCACGCCGCCCGCGCGGTGGACGGCGAGCCGACGGGCTGGGGCTTCACCGGGGCGTTCGCCGGCCTCTGGGTGCAGGACATCGGCGCCGACGGCGGGTACGCCGACTTCGACTCGGCGACCTGGCACACCGGCGCGGCCGTCGACTGACCGGCGGACGCCGCCACCGGGACACCCGGTCGGCGCGCCGGCCGGGGCGGGCACTGTGCGCCGACGCCGGGCACCTGCGCGGGCGTGCCGGGCCACTCAACGGGCGTGGCCCGGGCTGCGGCGTGCCCCGGGGCTCAGCCGGCGTGCCCGGCCGCTCAACCGGCGTGGCCCGGGACTGCGGCGTGCCCCCGGGTGTCAGCCGGCGTGCCTGGGGCTCCGCCGGCCCGGCCGGCGGCGGGCTCGCCCGCGGCCCGGTGGTGCCTCTGCCGACGGGCACGGTGGCGGTGACGGTGGCCTGGTCGACGTCGCTGGACCGGGCGGTGAACCGCAGCGTC
>NZ_JAGPYL010000298.1:0-300 GCF_018070095.1 Micromonospora sp. U56 | reverse complement strand
TCGCTACGGCTCCCCCACACGGGTTAACCTCGCCACATGCCACTAACTCGCAGGCTCATTCTTCAAAAGGCACGCCGTCACCCCGTAAGGCTCCGACGGATTGTAGGCGAACGGTTTCAGGTACTATTTCACTCCCCTCCCGGGGTACTTTTCACCATTCCCTCACGGTACTTGTCCGCTATCGGTCACCAGGAAGTATTTAGGCTTACCAGGTGGTCCTGGCAGATTCACGGCAGATTTCAGGGGTCCGCCGCTACTCGGGAACACCCACAGAAGGTCAGCAACTTTCACCTACCGGAC
>NZ_JAGPYL010000297.1:0-312 GCF_018070095.1 Micromonospora sp. U56 | reverse complement strand
AGACCCGCCTTGCCAATATCGATCGCGCACACCCGCGTAACCAGCTCCACCGGCTCCTCGGTCATCTCCTCCACCGGCCACCACCCTTCAGCCACACATCGACAGGTGGCCACCCGCGGGAACGGTACGGGGCAGGGACAGAGCCGGACTCGCGCGCTCGAAGCAACAATGCAGGCCCCCTAAGCTCACGCTCCCAGCGTCAGACAAACTGACGGACTCGAAGTTCCAAGGAAGGTCGACGTCGGCGGGCGACCACCGCCGATTTTCACGCACGGCACGGGCGTCGCGACAGAGTCATCGGGGACAAACTGA
>NZ_JAGPYL010000296.1:0-345 GCF_018070095.1 Micromonospora sp. U56 | reverse complement strand
CGCGGCCCCACGAACTCGCCGAACGCACGCCGGTCCATACCCCTGACGCCGGCCGCCGGCACCTCGACGAGCGCACCCTCCAGCACCTGGATATCCACGCCGGCAACGTAGCTGATCGAGAACATCGACCCGCGGGGCGCACACCACCGCTTCCGGCCGCGCCACCTCGTCGACGATCACCGGCACAACGTCGGGCGAGTTTCTGGCGGCTGTAGCTGGGGACTGCCCCCGGTTCGGTTGACTCCCCACCTGTGAGGATGCGTTCCTCGCTGGAAGGATGTCTGTCATGCCGAAAGCGTTCCCCCTGGAGTTCCGCCGTGACGTGGTCGCGGTCGCCCGCAAGGG
>NZ_JAGPYL010000295.1:0-369 GCF_018070095.1 Micromonospora sp. U56 | reverse complement strand
GACAAGGACCACGACAAGGACCGCGGCAAGGACCACGGCAAGGACAAGGAACACGGCAAGGACAAGGACTCCTGGCCGCGCTTCCAGGGCCGCGACGAGGCCGGCACCGTGGAGATCTTCAAGACCACCATCGAGGGCAACAAGGCCGGCGAAAACGGCGGCGGCGTCTTCAGCTCCGGCGGCTTCGTCAAGATCGTCCTGTCGACCATCAAGGACAACACCGCCTGCGAGAACGGCGGCGGCATCTACGCCAAGGACACCACCCTCGACCTCGACAAGGTCATCGTCGCCAAGAACCACGCCGACAAGGACGGCGGCGGCATCTACAACGTCAGCGACGAACGCCGCAACGACAAGGACCACAACGAC